>DASTOO010000079.1:0-9109 GCA_035762505.1 Candidatus Krumholzibacteriia bacterium | reverse complement strand
CCCGAATAGCGCCGCGGGCCGCACGGCGCCAAAGAAGAAGCGATCTCTTCCGACCGGAAGAGATCGCTTTTTTTTTGCGCGTCGGCGAAGCGAGGAACCGCTTCCTACTTGACCAGGATCATCTTTCGCGTGACGGTCTGTTCGCCGGCCGCGACCCGGTAGAAGTAGACGCCGGCCGCGACCGCGATCCCGCGATCGTCCCGGCCGTCCCACGCAACATCGTATTCGCCCGCGGGGCGGTCGCCCTCGACCAGGGTCCGAACCACGCGGCCCGCCACGTCGTATACGCGGAGCGTCACCCGCGCCGGGGCCGGGACTCCGAAGCGGATGGTCGTGGACGGATTGAAGGGGTTCGGGTGGTTCTGTCCAAGCCACAGCGACGGCGGCACCGGCTCCACACGTACCGGCGCCGACCGCGCCTCGGTGCCGTTCTCGCGCTGGACCACGAGCGTATACTCCCACGCTCGATCGGGTGAGGCGGCTGCGTCGAGGACTTCGCCCGTGGGCGTCGAGGCAACCTGGGTGACGACTTCGTCCACGCCCCCGGGCCCGCGCCGCTCGATTCGTGAGTCGACCCACGGGCCGTACGCGGTGAACTCCCAGTCCACCCGGACGCCCGCTTCCACGCGACGGGCGCGCATCCGGTCGAACGTGATCGTGTTTTTCCCCGGCTTCGTCCACTGGGCGACGTACGCGATGTCGCGCCCGCCCGCCTGCGTGAAGTTGCCGCCGACCCAGAGGACGCCGTCCTGCAGCGTCGCGACCTTGGTCTGGTCGTTGACCCCGCTGCCCAGCGAATGCCATGCCGCGCCGTCCCAGGTCGCGATGTAGCCCACCGGCTGAGCCGCGGCGTGCGAAAACGTTCCCGTGACGTACAGCTGGTCGATGTCGATTTCGATGCAGCGCACGTGCGCCATGGTCGGCCCGCTGAGGCCGTCACCGAACGCGCTCCAGCTTCGCCCATCCCAGACCGCGATGCGGTTGGCGGGCTTTCCGCCGGCCATCGTGAACGCGCCTCCCACGTACACCTTGCCCTCGTGCACCGTGATCGCAGTGACGAGGTTGTTCACGCCGCTCCCCAGCGGCTCCCACTGCGATCCGTTCCAGTGCGCGATGTGGCTGATCGGCTGCCCACCCGCGCTGTCGAAGAACCCGCCGACGTACACGCCCTCGGGCGTCGCGACCACGGCGAGCGCACGCGCCCGCTCCCCGAGCCCGCCGCCGACATCGTGCCACCGGCTCCCGTCCCAGCGCGCGACGCCCTGCGACTGCGCGGAGCCCGCGGTGGTGAACTCGCCGACGCAGTACACACTTCCGTCGGGCGCGACGCTGATCCCGCGCACCGCGCGATCGGTGCCGTCGCCCAGCGGGAGCCAGGTCTCCGTCGCAACATCGTAGCGCGCCACGTTCCCCCAGCGCGGAATGGTGCTCGCCTTCCAGGGCCCGAGCTGGTCGAACATGCCGCCCGCGTAGATCGAGCCTTCACCGAGACGGATGACGTGAACCAGCCCCATGTTGTCGGTGCCGACACCGGTGGACAATGGATGCCACGTGCGCCCGTCCCAGCGCGCGATGCGCAACGCCGTCATGTCCGAGACCGTATTGAAGAGCCCGCCCATGAGCAACGTGCCGTCATGGCGCACGATCGCGTCGGTGTATTCGTTGGGTGGACCCGAACCGGCGAACGGATTCCGCCAGTGGACGTCGTCGGGGTGGTTCTGCGCGGGACAGACGCCAGCGATCACGAGAACGCAGCTCGCGGCGAGAACGGCGCGGAATGGGCGAGGCGGCATCGGGGCACCTTCCTGCGCAACCAGTCACTGCCGGACGGGCGGAACGCTCCGTCAACGGTTCACGCAAAGTCGCACTGTGACATGTGAATTATACCATTTACCCCCGGCCCGGCGGCAAGCCCCGAATGAACACCGGCACCTCCGGTTGCGGCGCCGGGGCGACCAGTGATACAGTGGCCGCGATCCCCAATGACACCCCCCGGACCGACATACAACCGTGTTACGCCTGCCATCCTCGAGGAGCTTGGTGCGGCCCTCGGCGCCGCGAACGTCCAGACCGACGCGGATACGCTGGACCGGGCCGCGTCGGATGAAACCGAAGACCTCGCGTTCCGACCCGAGGTGGTCGTCTCCCCCGGCTCCACCGATGAAGTCGCGGCCGTTCTTCGCATCGCGACACGGCACCGCGTGCCGGTGACACCGCGCGGCGCCGGAACCGGGCTCTCGGGCGGGGCACTCCCCGTCCATGGCGGCATCGTCCTGTCGACCGCCCGCCTCAACCGCATCATCGAGATCGATCGCGGCAATCTCATGGCCGTGGTCGAACCGGGCGTCATCACGCAGGTGTTCCAGGAGGCGGTCGAGGCGGAAGGCCTGTTCTACCCGCCGGACCCCGCCAGCCGCGGGAGTTGCTTTCTCGGGGGCAACCTGGCGGAGTGCTCGGGCGGGCCGCGCGCGGTCAAGTACGGGGTCACGAAGGACTTCGTCACCGGGATCGAGGCCGTGCTCCCCAACGGCGACGTCGTGCGCCACGGCGGGAAGCTCCTCAAGAACGTCACCGGCTACAACCTGACCCAGCTCGTCATCGGATCGGAGGGCACGCTCGCCGTCATTACGAAGATATTCTTCCGCCTGCTCCCCCTGCCGAAACAGCGCACGATGCTGCTGGTCCCCTTCGACGACCTCGAGGCGTGCGCGCGGGCCGTGCCCGCCATCATGCACGCCGGCATCGTTCCCTCCGTGCTCGAGTTTCTGGAACGCGACGCCATCAAGATCACCGAAGAGCACCTCGGCCGATCATTCCCCAACTCCGACGCGGCGGCGCACCTGCTGATCGAGCTCGACGGGAACGACGAGGGCGTGATTCAGCACGACGCGGAGCGCGTGGCGGAGATCGTCCTGGGCGAAGGCGCACGCGACGTGCTCGCCGCGGAGAGCGATTCGAAGATGAACGAGCTGTGGACGATGCGGCGCGCGGTGGGCACCGCGGTCAAGTCGGTCTCCGTCTACAAGGAGGAGGACACCGTGGTGCCGCGGGGCAATCTCGTTCCCCTCCTGCTGGGGGTGAAGGAGATTTCCGCGCGCTACGGGATCCGCGCTGTCTGCTACGGTCACGCCGGGGATGGCAACCTGCACGTGAACATCCTCAAGATGGACATGCCCGACGCGCGCTGGCAGGCGATGCTCGAGCCGGCGATCCACGAGATCTTCACGCTTACGGTGCGGCTGGGCGGGCTGATATCCGGTGAGCACGGCATCGGCTGGGTGCAGAAGGGCTACCTGCCGATCGCCGTCTCGCGCGCGGAGATGAACCTGATGCGCGCGATCAAGCGCGCGTTCGATCCGGACGGGATATTGAACCCGGGCAAGATCCTGCCCGACGAAGACGGCTAGTAGATCGCGTCGCTCACCGGGCTCTTGTCCGCGGGGTGATTGCGGAGCAGGTAGTCGATGTCGAGGATCTTGATCGGCCCCTCGAAGTACGCAGAGGTGATCTTCCCCGTGTCCATGCGGATCGCGTCGCACGGGCAGGCCTCAACGCACAGTCCGCAGAAGACGCACTGCAGGATGTCGATGTCGAACCGGATCGGGTACTTCTCCACGCCGTCGTGGCCGGTGTCGGCGCCGGTGATCTCGATGCAGTCGGCGGGGCACGCCGTCGCGCAGCAGTTGCACGCGACACAGCGCGGCGTTCCGTCGGGGCGCTGCATGAGCCGGTGCTCGCCGCGGAACGACGGCGGGAGCGGCTTCTTCTGCTCCGGCCACTGGTAGGTCGTTCCCACCCGGTTGAGGCGCAGGTCCGCGATGTTCTTGATGAAGTGGGAGATCGTGATCGTCATGCCCCGGAATACCTCTCCGAGGTAGGTGCGCTCCCACCAGGAGCGGGGCTGATCGAGCGGCGTCGAGATGACTCGTGTGGCCATGGTTGCAGGGCCCGTTCCGGCGGGCTTGTTCAGAGTTTCACGCGCTGTTCAATTTAACCCGCCCACCACCAATGTCAAGGCATTTCGCGGGTTACGCTTTGACCCGGCCCGCCCGTGCCCGTATGATCGCCGTGTCGAGCCCCTTCCCTGACGGAGGAACCATGACCCCGGAAAACATCGTCTTCGTCGTCGCCCTCGCCGCCGCGGGCTTCGTCTTCATCCGCCGCGCCAACCTGCTCGTCTCCTACCTGCGGGTGGGACGCCCGGACAACCGGCTGTCCGACCCCGGCGCACGGATCCTGCAGACGCTCCTCGTGGGGTTCGGACAGTCCAAGATCCTCCGCGACCGTGTCGCGGGACCGATCCACGCCGCGATCTTCTGGGGCTTCCTCATCCTGCTCGCGTCCGCCGCGGAGATGATCCTGGAAGGCGTGCACCACGGCTGGTCGCTGAACTTCCTGGGACCCGTCTACAGCGCGCTCACCGCGCTCACCGACGTGTTCTGCGTGTTGGTGATGATCGGCGCCGTCATGGCGCTGTGGCGCCGCTACGTGTCGAAGATCCGGCGCCTCGCGGTTTCCGGCGAGAAGCTCGAAGCGGGGCTGATCCTGCTCGCGATCTTCGTCATCGTCACGGCCCTGTTCACCCAGAACGCAGCGCGCGTGCACGCCACCGGCATGGATTTTTCCCACGCATTGCGCCCGCTTTCCGGACCGGTGGGCGCGGCGCTGTTCGGTTCCGCGTCGCCGGACGCCGTGCAGGCCGTCTTCAGGATCGCGTGGTGGACGCACGCGCTCCTGATTCTGGCTTTCCTCAACTATCTTCCCTACTCGAAGCACCTGCACGTGCTCACGTCCATTCCCAACGTCTTCTTCTCGCCGGTCGGACCCGTCAACAAACTCGAGAAGATCGACTTCGAGGCGGAGGGCGCGGAGACGTTCGGCGTCGTCGACATCGAGGATCTCTCCTGGAAGGCCCTGCTCGACGGCTACACGTGCACGCACTGCGGCCGCTGCACGAGCGTGTGCCCCGCCAACGCCACCGGCAAGGTGCTCGATCCACGCGGCATCATCATGTCGATCCGCGACCGGACGATGGACAAGGCGCCGCTCGTCCTCAAGAAGAAGCGGGGCGGGGAGCTCACCCCCGCGGAGCAGGCGACATGGGACCGCAAGCTCATCGGCGACTACGTGCTGCCCGACGCGCTGTGGGCGTGCACCACCTGCGGGGCGTGCATGCAGGAGTGCCCGGTGAACATCGAGCACGTCCCCGCCATCGTCGGCATGCGCCGCTCCATGGTGATGATGGAATCGTCGTTCAACGAGGAGGCGGCATTCCTGCCCGGCGTCTACGGCAACATGGAAACCAACGCCGTGCCCTGGGCGGGCTTCTCTCAGGGCGACCGCGCCGCGTGGGCCGAGGGCACGGGTGTCAAGACCGCGGCCGAGGACCCCGACATGGACGTTCTGTTCTGGGTGGGCTGCGCCGGCTCCTACGACGAGCGCGCGAAGAAGATCACCCGCGCGTTCGCCGAGCTCATGCAGCTGGCGGGCGTGAAGTTCCGGATTCTCGGGACGGAGGAGCGGTGCAACGGGGACGTGGCGCGCCGCACCGGCAACGAGTACCTCGCCGACATGCTCACCAGGAGCAACATCGACACGTTCCGGCGCTACAACGTGAAGAAGATCGTGGCCACCTGCCCGCACTGCTTCAACACGCTCGGTAACGATTACCCGGCTTACGGTTTCACGGCGGAGGTCGTGCACCACACGCAGTTCATCCGCGATCTGATCGCGGATGGCCGCCTCAAGATCGAGGGCGCCGGCGGCGCTTCGGCCGAGGCGGTCGCGTACCACGACTCCTGTTACCTGGGGCGTTACAACGACGAGTACCAAGCGCCGCGCGCGGCGCTGGCGGCGCTGCCCGGCCTCGACGTCCGCGAGCCGGTGCGATCGGGCGATCGCGGTTTCTGCTGCGGTGCCGGCGGCGGTCGCATGTTCATGGAGGAGAAGGTCGGCGACCGCGTGAACATCGTGCGCACGAAGGAACTCCTCGCCACGGGTGCCAAGACCATCGCGGTCAACTGCCCCTTCTGCACCACGATGATCACGGACGGCGTAAAGGCGGCCGAGCGCTCCGACGAGGTGGTGGTGAAGGACGTGAGCGAGATCGTGCGGGAACGCGTTCGCCGCGAACCGGCCTGAGGACAAAAAAACGCCGCCCGGCTGGACCGGGCGGCGTTGCCTGTCACAAAATCAGCGTCGTGCTACGTCGAGGGAGAACCCTCCAGGGGACGTCGCACATTGGTGTCCGCGTCGCGGATCGAGCGCCAGAACTTCACGTTGTCCTCACCCTTCTTCCACGACAGGTAAACGACGGTGTTGTTCTGGATCGAGAAGAAATCTACCATGCCGCGCTCCTCGTCCTTGAGGATGCAGCCCGTGTCGCGAACCGACGCGCGCGCCTTCTCGATTTCGGCCTCGACGGCCTTCAGTTCGTGGGTCTTGTCTTCCAGTTCGACCGAATCGCGGTTCACTTCGTCCGCACCGCATTCGACGATGAGCTTGAGGATGGCGAGCTCCTCGAGGAGCCAGAGATACCGCTGACGATTCCTGCGGATTCGCTCGAGCGTGTTCTCCAGGAACCCGATGAGGGCATTCGCCTCCTCGACGGTGAAGAACTTGGGGTTCATGCGAACTCCTTCGACGACGCGACCGGGGGCCGAGTGCCGCGACCTCTCAACGTGGTTGCCATTGCCGTCTATGCCCTTAGCGCTTCTCGAAGGGCGTCTAACGCCCTCCTTGTGCTATAGGTAGCCTCATCGCTTCCAAAAAGCAAGGTCAATTCCCGCGCGCGTCTTGTGCATTCTTTCACGCGAGCGCAGGGTTGCGCACGGCATTTGCACAATCACCTGAACCGAACTGCTCAACCCTTTCCAATGGCGGGACTCCGGTTGACCGCGCCCCGGACAGCGATTAATCTCTCTGCCGCCCATGGGTAGCAGCCCCGAAAGCCTCATCTACGCCAACGAGCCGGTCGACCTCGCGTCAATCGACGCGGTCGGATTCGATCTCGACCACACGCTGGCACTCTATGACGACGCCGCCGTGAACGCGATGGCCGCGGCGGCCACCCGCCGCATGCTGGTGGACGAGTTGGGCTACCCCGGCGCGCTCTCCGCGACCACCCCCGTGATGGAGAATCCACCCGCGGCGCGGACCCTCGCCGTGGAGCTGGACCACGGCGGTGTTGTGAAGCTCGACGCCGGGCGGCGCGTCCTCCGCGCACGCCTCGGCGGGCGCTGGCTCCGCGGCGAGGAGCTCGGCGAACGCTACCGGGAGACCATCACCGACGACGCGGCTTACGTGGTTCACTCGCCCTTCGAGCTGCCGGTGCTCTGGTTGCTCGAGGAACTCGAGTCCGTGTCGCCGCCCCGCCACGGGAGCCGGGGGGGGCGCTGCGACGACGTCCGCCGCATGCTGGACCGCGCCCACACCGACGGCACGCTCAAGCAGCGCCTGCGCGAGGACCTGCCACGCTTCGTGCACGGGATCGACGGCATCGCGGGCGGCCTCGAACGCTGGTCCGGCGCCGGCAAGCGGCTCTTCGTCGTGACGAACAGTGAGCCGGACTTCGCGTCCGCCGTGCTCGATCTCGCGGTGGGACCGGCGTGGCGAACGATCTTCCATGTGGTCGTCACCAGTGCGCGCAAGCCTGCGTTCTTCCGTACCGCGTCGGGAGCGGCGGAGCGCGAACTCAGGCGGACCGGCTCGCGGTCCGTCATGATCGAAGGCGGCGACGCGGCCCGGGTGGAGGAGATTCTGGGGCTTCGCGGCGGCCGCATCCTCTTCGTCGGGGACAATGCGCGGAGCGACATTCGCGCGGCACGGAGCCACGGTTGGCGGACCGCGCAGGTGGTCCCCGAACTCGCTCCCATTGCGGGCGACGGAAGCGATGGATGGGGGGCGCCGCTTGCGCACGACGGCAGGCCCACCTGGCTCGCGCGGCTCGTGGAAGAGCACGCCGACATCGCATGCGAACACGCGGGACGGCTCCTCGAGCTCGACCCCGTCACCGCGCTCGAGCCGGCCGGCCGGGGCCGGGCGCATCCCGAAAGCGCTTGACAGCCGCCGGCCTCGCCGCGAACATGGTCGCCTGTTTACGTCCCCCAGCCGTGGAGAGAAGCGATGCACGCACACCCTGAACTGACCCGGTCGACTACATGGACCTTTTCCGATCTCGCGGCCACGCGTTCACGCGCGGCGCGCGTGGCGATCCGGCTCGGGCTTTCTGTCCTGTTTGCAGGGCTCACGTGGCTGGGGGCGAACATCGTCATCCCCATCCAGCCGATTCCGATTACCATGCAGACGCTGTTCGTGCTCCTCGCGGGCGCGTCGATCGGCCGCGGCTGGGGCTCGCTCAGTCAGGGCCTGTACGTCGGCCTCGGCGCCCTCGGGCTGCCCCTCTTTGCCGGCGGCGCGCTCGGGGCGGGGGTGCTCGCCGGACCGACCGGCGGATATCTCGTCGCGTTCATGGTGGCGCCGTTCGTCGTCGGCACCATGCTCCGCCGTTCGTCACGCGCGAGCTGGCAGGTCGCCTCGTTCGCGGTCGGAACGATCGTGATCTTCACATTCGGCGTGAGCCACCTGGCGCTCTTCTACACCCACGACATCGGCCACGCGCTCTCCCTCGGACTGGTGCCGTTCCTCCCGGGGGCGGTCTTCAAGGTCGTCGCGGCGCTCTCGATCCACCGTTCCTCACAGGCACTCGCAGAGTACTACCGGCGCCGGAGCCGGTAAGAACTCCCCACTTCGCTCCCGCTGACCGGCACGCATATTGCGTCCCGCCGCTCGTATGCTACGGGCAACGAGGCAGATCGGTCATGTATCACTGGCGGTTGCGGTCCTCGCCGTTCTGGGCGGGTGCGCCGTGTCCGGGGGCGGAAGTGCCGGCGGCGGCGGGTCCGATGGCCACCGCGACGGGCACTCGCAACCCGGGGACCTCGCACAGACCCACGAGGACCTCGAGGCCGAGGTCGCCAGGCTCCGCGTGGAACGAGACCGCCTTGCGCAGACGAACGTCGTGCTCGAGGACGAACTCCGCTGGGCGCACGACGATCTCAGACTCGTCGAGCGCCAGTTCTCCGAGTTCGAGCATCGCCTGGCGGAAGAG
>DASTOO010000078.1:0-3043 GCA_035762505.1 Candidatus Krumholzibacteriia bacterium | reverse complement strand
GTGAGTCCATCGGTGACGGAGAGCTTCTCCAGGCGGTCGTTCATGTCCTGCAGCTTGTCGTTCTGGCTGTTGAGCATCTTGTTCTTGTACTGCAGCTCCGCCTGGGACAGCGTGATCTTCATCGCCATCTCGTTGAACGTGTCGATCATCATCCCGATCTCGTCCGGGGCGCCCTTGGGAATCTTGACGCCCACCAGCCCCTCGTTGATGCGGCGCGCGCCCAGGGCGAGTCCGTGGATCGGCTTGAGGATCGACTGGGCGATGCGCAGAGCCGCGAGAATCGCAATGGCGCCCACGACCAGCACCGCGACCCAGATGCGCCGCTGGGCTTCCAGGACCGGAGTCATCGCAAACGCGTAGTCCTCTTCATACACCAGCCACCACCCCAGATCGTCGACGTGCAGCTTGCTGTGGAATACCTGGCGCCCGTCGAAGGTCGAGCGGCGTTCGACCAGGATCGGACCCTGCTGCCGCGTCGGAACCTGCATCGCGACGCTCCCGACGAGGGGCTTCGCCGACCTGCGCGGCTGGCTGATGAAGCGCCCCTGATCATCGAGCAAGAACAGGTCGCCCCCGTTTCCAAGTTTCACTTCCGAGAGCGTGCCCGCCACGTCGTCCAGGTCGATCAAGGCGACGAGCCACGACTGCTTCACGGGAGCGACCGTGGTGTCGCCCAGGGCGACGAAGACCCACTGGCGAACACCGCCTTCACTAAAGATGGGACGCGACGATCCGTTCTCGAATCCGTTCTCGCCGATCTCGATCCAGGCCTCCTCGGCCTGCCGGGAGGCCCCCGCCGCGGCCGTCGCGGCGACGAGCCGGCCGTTCGCGCCCAGCACCAGCAGGTCGCGATACACGCTGTAACTTGGCTTCACCAGTCGGAGGAAGTAGGCCACCTGCGACTGCGCCGAATTGCGGCCGCCGGCGCCTCCCGCCATCGCGCGGCCCACGTCGCCGCGAAGCGTTTCCGAGTGACCGATGCGGTCGAGCTCGCCCAGCTGACGGCCGTGCCACAGGCGCAGGCGCGTGACACTCGTGGTGAGCGTGGACGGGAAACGATCCTTCATGCGCTGGGTGAGGAACTCGCCGGTGCTGTGGGTGGTGGCAAGACCCACCACCAGCGACGTGAGGATCACGCTACTCGCGACGAGTACGGTGATCTTGGCGGAGAAGCTTTCCTGAATTCTTCTGAGCGGTCGCATCATGTGACACTGCCCGAACGGGCCGCTCCGGACAGAGCAAGAAGAGTACACAACCCGCGCACCCACAACCGATCGCGGCGGCGGCAATTCCTTCCGGCATGACCGGGAACAAAGAGAAAGCGCGGGAACGTACCGGACGTTCCCGCGCCTTGCAGACCCCCCGCCGGAGCCGCGCGATCAGGCGAACGCGAGCCGGATGAGGGCTTTTTGCTCCAGCGCGTGCGCCTTGGCGGATCCCGTGGCCGGACTCGAACTCTCGTAACGCTTGATGCTCGTGACGTGACGGTTCTTCACGACCCGCTTGAACCACGGCCGCAGGTATGACAACGCACCCATGTTGGCCGGCTCCTCCTGCACCCACATGATCTTCGCGTCCTCGGGGTAGCGCTTGAGCTCCGCCGCCAGCGCTTCCTCCGGGAAAGGGTAGAACTGGTCGATGGTCACGATGGCGCGGTCCATCGCGCCACGAGCCTCGCGTTCGGCGCGGAGCTCGTGCGATACCTTTCCCGAACAGAGCAGCACCACGCGCACGTCGCGCGCCACCGGATCGCCCACCACGGGCATGAATCCGCCGCCGGCCAGATCCGCGATGGGCGAACCGGCCGAATCGACGCGCAAGACGCTCTTGGGCATGAATACGACGAGCGGCTTGCGCCAGCTTCGCAACACCTGCCGCCGCAGAAGGTGAAAATACTGCCCCGACGACGACGGCTGGCATATCTGCATGTTGTCCTGGGCGGCGAGCTGCAGAAACCGCTCGATGCGCGCGCTCGAGTGCTCCGGCCCCTGCCCCTCGTGTCCGTGCGGGAGCAGCAGCACCAGGCCCGAGAGCAGGTTCCACTTGTCCTCCCCCGCGCTCACGAACTGATCGATGATGATCTGCGCGCCGTTGGCAAAGTCCCCGAACTGCGCCTCCCACAACACGAGCGCGTCCGGAAACTCGCGGCTGTATCCGTACTCGAAGCCCATCGCCGCGGCCTCGGAGAGCGGGCTGTCCACCGCGACGAACGGGGCCTGATCCGGCGCTACGTGGGCGACGGGCAGATACTCGGCGCCGGTCTTGACGTCGATCAGCGCCGCGTGGCGATGATTGAACGTGCCCCGCCTCGTATCCTGGCCGGTGAGCCGCACGCGGATTCCCTCGGTGACCAGCGAACCGAACGCGAGCGCCTCCGCCATGCCCCAGTCGACCCTACGCTTCCCTTCCAGCATCTCGACGCGCTGGTGCAGGACCTTGGCGATCTTGGGGTGCGGCGTGAATCCATCCGGCACCGCGGTGATCGCCTCGCCGAGCGCGCGCAGGTGCTCCCTGGAAACCGACGTGTCCACCTCGTAACGCGCGTCGTACCGCCCGCCCTGGTAACGCCCCCAGAACTCGGGGAGCTTCCAGAACACCGGGCGCTTCTCGTACGCCCGCCCCTTCTCCTGACCCTCGCTCAGACCGCGCGTCGCCTGCGCCTTCAGCTGTTCAATGGCGGTTTCGTCCAAGCCCAGGCGCTGCGCGTAGACCTCCCACGCCAGCGGGTGCTTCGCGATCCGCTCGTAGAGGAGCGGCTGCGTGATGGTCGGATCCTCGATCTCGCTGTGCCCGTAGCGGCGGAAGCCGATGATGTCCACGATCACGTCGCTCTTGAACCGGTGGCGGTACTCCGCCGCGACCCTGCCCGCCCACCAGATGGCGCCGGGTTCCTCTGCGTTCACGTGGATGATGGGAATCGAAAGCCGCTTGGCGGCGTCCGACGAGAAACGCGTGCTGTGCAGGGAGTGCGGCTCCGCCGTGAATCCGATTAGGTTGTTGACGATAATGCGAATGGTGCCGCCCACGCCATAGTGGGGGATGT
>DASTOO010000077.1:0-5626 GCA_035762505.1 Candidatus Krumholzibacteriia bacterium | reverse complement strand
CGTGTCTACGCCGACCGCTGGGTGGATGACTTCGACGTCAGCCGGGACGAGAGCCATATCATCGTCCTCTACGACGACAACCTCGCGGGTGGCACATCGCTCTCGCTGGTGCTGAACTGGCGGCACATGCTGCCCGTCAAGCCGTAGCCACAGGCAGCCGGGAAACGCAAGACGGGCGCGGAACCGTGCGATTCCGCGCCCGTCCTTTTATTGCGCTCAGTCCAGGCGGTCGACGGTGTCGTGGTGCTTGACCGTGAGGATCTTGTAGTAGCACCAGCCGGCGAGTCCCCACACGAAGGCGAGCGACATGATGAGCGAAATCCATCCGAGTGGCTTCATGGCTTCCCCTTTCAGTCCTTCGGCGGTTCGCGGCCGTCGACGTCGAGCCCCATGGCGCGCCAGCGCTTCTCGCCGATGCGCGTGCATATGACGAGAATGACCGTCACCCCGACGATGAGTCCGATCGCCCCCTGGCGGAGCGGCTCCTCCGCCACCGAACCCAGCCACGCACCCAGGTTCTGCCAGCAGAAGGCGGCGAACACGAGGAGCAGATACGTCGGCGTCACGTACTTCATCACGATGCGGTAGAAGCGCGGAATGTGGAAGTGCGCCCCGTGGTGCGCCTCCTTGAGCCCGCGGTCCACGCCGAAGACCCAGCTGAAGCAGATGATCTGCACCATCGCGAGCACGAATATGAGGAACGTGCCCACCCAGTCGTCGATGGTCGACCAGAAGATTCCGCCCTGGCTGTAGTACATCACGAGAAACGAGCCGATGACCGCGACCCCGACCATCAGCGCGTTTGCGTTCTTGCGCGACCACCCGAGCGACTCCTGGAAGAACGCCAGCGTGGGCTGGTACATCGAGATCGAGCTGGTGATGGCGGCGAGGAACAGCATCAGGAACCACACTGCCCCGATGATGTTGCCGGCCGAGCCCATGTGGGTGAACACCACCGGCAGCGTGGTGAAACCGAGGCCGAAGGAACCGCCCTGCACGGCGCCGATCATGTTCGACGTTCCGAGAAAGATGAACGACGCGGTGATCGTGATCAGGCCCCCGAAGCCCACCTCGAACACTTCGTTGGTGGCCGAGGCGGTGAGCCCGGACAGCACCACGTCGCTCTTCTTGCGCATGTACGAGGCATAGTTGATGATGACGCCGAACCCGACCGACAGGCTGAAGAAGATCTGCCCCGCCGCCGCGAGCCATGTTTGCGGGTTCAGCAGGGCGGAGTAGTTGGGGTTCCACATGTACGCGAGCCCCGCCACCACGTTCTGGTCGGGGTTGGCCGGGTCGGGAGTACCCAGGGTGAGAACGCGGATCAGAACGATGATGGCGAGGACCGCCATCGTCGGCATGGCCCAGTTCACGAACTTCTCGATGCCGCGCGAGATGCCCCGGAACACGAGCCAGATGTTGATGGCGAACGTCACCGCCCAGAAGACGAACGTCCCGATCGACCCGCCCGCGATGACGCCGTTGTGCTCGCGGCCCGTGAACACCGTGTAGAACTCGGCCGCGCGCGCGGACTGCTCCGCCACCGGCGCCGCGGCGTCGATTCCGATGCCGCCCTTGAGATAGTGGAAGAAGTACCCGAGGCACCAGGCCTCGATGTAGGTGTAGTAGAAGGAGACCGCGAGCGGGATCAGAATGCCCAGGACGCCGAGATAGCGGAACACCGCCCCCCTCCCGAACACACCCAGGATCGACGGCGACGAGTGGAACCCCTTGCGGCCGCCGTAGCGCCCCATCGTCCACTCGGCCCAGCCGATCGGAATCCCGAGGAAGAGCAACGCGCAGAAATACGGAATCATGAACGCGCCGCCGCCGTTCGAAACGGCCTGCCCCGGGAAACGCAGGAAGTTCCCCAGGCCCACCGCCGAGCCGGAAACGGCCAGAATGACGCCCAGCTTGGACACCCACTCTTCCTTCGGCACCGACGGTCTCTTCTTTGCAGTTTCTTTTGCCATAGTCCCCACCATGGTTCGAGAAGGACGCCGCCGCACGCGCAGGAGCGTGCCGGAAAAGAACTTGACGGTGGATGGTATCGGGGTCACACGGGCGGGTCAACCGCGACTTTCCGGGGTCAGTGCCGGCGCCGGCGGCCGCGCGCACGACGGCCGTCCATGATCGACGCCGTCTCGCGCCCGGAGGGCGGCCACGACGCGGGATCGACGTGATAGTAGGCGGCGAGCTCCTCGTAGAGCTCGGGGTACTCGCGGCGCAGCGCCAGCGGCCGCTCGAAGAAACTCTCCGTCACCACGGCGAAGAACTCGGCGGGGTCACCGGCGCCATAGGGATCCACCAGGGTCCGCCGATTCGCGGCCGCCGCGCGCTCGAAGTGCTCGTACGCCGCGCCGAACGCGCGTCGCCACGACTCGCGCCGCGCGCGACCGCCCAGCTGCGGCACACCGTCCATGGCGCCGTTCTCCATGTCGAGCTGGTGGGCGAACTCGTGCAGAACGACGTTGTACCCGGCGCGGCCCGTGGACGTGTGCTCCGCGATGTCCTCCCACGAGAGAATCACGACGCCGAGGTCCCACGATTCACCGGAGCGGTCTTCCGTGTACTCGCTCATGATGTGGCCCTGCTCGTCGGGCTCGACGAGATCGGCGTAGAACACCGACGGATAGACGAGGATCGTGACCAGATCGGGGAAGAAGTCCGTTTCCCGGTTCAGGATCAGCAGGCACGCCTGCCCCGCGATGGTGACGCGGATCTCGTCGGTCATCTCGAGGCCGTTGCAGCCCTCGAAGTGCTTCTCGGCGAGGAAGACGTGGACATGGCGGTGGAGCTGGGCGCGCAGGTCGTCGGGCAGGCGGCGGTACGCCGGCGCGTTGGCCGCGAGCATCGCCGCCCATTCGCGCGGGAAGGGCAGCCCGCGCAGCTTCGCCCGCCGTCGCCGCTTCAGGATTCCCAGCATGGTGTCACCGGAGCAAGAAGACCACGGAAGCGACCGCCGCCACGGCGATGACGATCGCGGTGGGCGTCACGGCGGCGCGCATGCGCCGGTCCGCAATCCAGAGTACGAACCCGCACTTGACCAGCGTGTTCGACAGGACGGCCACGGCGATCGCCGCCACCGCCGGGCCGGCTCCCGTCTCGCGCGCTTTTCCCGCGAGCGACAGCGTGATGGCGTCCACGTCCGCGATGCCGGCGACGGCGGAGACGATGAAGACACCGGCGCCGGGGGCGCGGTCGGACACGAGATCGACGACGAGCGTGATCAGCGCGAGCGGGACCGCGAACTTGATGGCGAAGGCGAGACTGAAGGGGCTCTTCAGGGCCAGCGCGGCGCCGCCGGATGCCGCGCCGCCGCGCCGCCGCACGAGCAGCAGCGTCGCGCCGAGGCCCGCGATCACCGCCATCGCTCCCATGGGAAGCGCGAGAACGCCGATGAGCGCGGGATTGACGACCGCCGCCTCGATCACGACGCGCACGAACATCACCATCCACGAGAACAGGATGCCGGCGGCGAGCGCGGAAGCGTCCGCGTCGTCCGACGCGTCGCGGCTCTGCCGCGACAGCGACAGCGTCACCGCCGTCGACGACACCAGACCGCCGACCAGCCCCGTCACCGCCGCCCCCCTGCCCGCCCCCATCCAGCGCGACGCCAGGTACCCGAGAAACGAGATGCCCGCGATGAAGATGACGAGCCAGGTCAGCTGGTAGGGATTCAGCGCGCCCCAGGGATCGACCGCGTGGCGCGGCACCACCGGCAGCACAATGAAGATGACGATGAGGAGCTTCAGCCCGGCGAAGATGTCGTCCCACCCCAGGCGTTCGACGATCCCGTGCAGCGTCTTGCGGAAGGCGAGCAGCGCGGAGGTGGCGATGGCGAGGCCGACGGCGAGCTGCGGGTACCCGAACAGCACGGTCCCGCCGAGGAGGAACGTGACGACGCCGGCGATCTCCGTGGTCAGGCCGAAGCTGTGCGGCGCGATCCGCACGTGACTGGCGTAGCCGGCGAGAATGAGCAGCGCGCAGGCCATGCCGACGCCGGCGAAGATCCACATCTCGTCGCTCTCGATCGCGAGCCACGCGGACAGGGCGCCCGCAATCGCGAGCAGGATGAAGGTGCGAAGCCCCGCCGCGCTCTCTTCGCCTTCGGCGCGCTGGCGCTTCTCGCGCTCGATTCCGATCAGCGCGCCGATCAAGATGGCGATCCCGAAGCCTTCGAAGGGGACGTTCATGCGCCCGTGACTATAACACGGGCACCTTGCGCGCGGGCGCGGGCCCGCCCTATACTCCGCGCCGTTCCCGTCACTCGTCCCGTCCGTCATCCGGAGGATTTCCGCATGCGCACTGCATTCCTTGCCCTCGTTCTGCTTGGCGTCACCGCGACGGCCCAGGCCCGCACACTGGTTCACGCCGGCACGTTGATCGACGGCGTCTCGAACGCGCCGCACGCGCGCGTGACGATCGTCATCTCGGACGGACGCATCACCGACGTCGTGCCGGGCTTCGTACCCGCGGAGTCCGGCGACGAATTGATCGACCTCGCCGACCACACCGTTCTGCCCGGTCTTATGGACATGCACGTCCACCTTACCGGTGAGCTGTCGCGCACGTCGTATCTGGACGAGATCGTGCTCAATCCGTCCGACCTCGCGCTGAAGGCCGCCTGGTACGGCCGCCAGACCCTGCTGGCCGGCTTCACCACCGTCCGCAACCTGGGCGACGACGGCACGGCGACCGTCTCGCTGCGCAACGCCATCCGTGCCGGCGTCGCGGTCGGGCCGCGCATCTACACCGCCGGCAAGTCGATCGCGACCACGGGCGGTCACGCCGACCCCACCGGCGGCTGGTGCGAGGCGCTGCAGGGCGATCCGGGGCCGCGCGACGGCGTCGTCAACTCGCCCTTCGAGGCGCGCAAGGCGGTGCGCGAGCGCTACAAGGATGGCGCGGACATGATCAAGATCACCGCCACGGGCGGCGTGCTCAGCATGGCGGCGAGCGGCGACAACGCGCAGTTCACCGACGAGGAGCTGGCCGCGATCATCGAGACGGCGCGGGATTACGGATTTCCCGTGGCGGCCCACGCGCACGGCGCGGAAGGGATGCTGCGCGCGGTGCGCGCGGGGGTCTCGTCGATCGAGCACGGCACCTACATGACGGACGAGATCATGAAGCTCATGAAGAAGAAGCGAACGTACTACGTGCCCATTGTCATGGCGGGTGTCACCGTGATGGAGATGGCCCGGCAGGAGGACTTCCTGCCGCCGATCGTCCGTCCCAAGGCGCTGCGCATCGGGGCCTTGATCCAGGAGTCGTTCGGGCGCGCGTGGCGGGCCGGGGTTCCGATCGCCTTCGGGACCGACAGCGGGGTCTCGCCGCACGGGCAGAACGCGCGCGAATTCGGGTTGATGGTCGAAGCCGGCATGCCGCCGATGAAGGCGATCCAGTCCGCCACCATCGAATGCGCGCGACTCCTGCGCGCCGAGAAGGACCTGGGAAGCGTAGAGAAGGGGAAGATCGCGGATCTCGTGGCGGTGGCGGGCGATCCGCTCGCCGATATTTCGCTGCTCCGCGACGTGCGCTTCGTGATGAAGGACGGCGTCGTCTATAAGACGAACGGCGCGGCGACGGCACGCTGACAACGGGAGGGGTTGAGGCCCCTGCG
>DASTOO010000076.1:0-4335 GCA_035762505.1 Candidatus Krumholzibacteriia bacterium | reverse complement strand
TGGGAGCGCCCTTCTTCAACAAGATCAACATACCCATTGCGATGTTCCTTCTGTTCCTCACCGGCGTGGGACCGCTGCTCGCGTGGCGCAAGACGTCGTGGGACAGCATGAAGCGCATCTTCTTGTGGCCGACGGTGGCCGGCGTCGGGGTGGCGATCGCCTGCGTGGTGTTCGGCATCCGCTCGATCTACCCGGTGATGTCGTTCGCCCTGTCCGCGTTCGTGCTGGTGACGCTCTTCTCCGAGTTCAACCGCGGGACGCGCGCGCGCATGCGCAACACGGGGGAGAGCGCGCTCAACGCGCTGGTCGGACTCACGGCCACCAACAAGCGCCGCTACGGCGGGTACGTCACGCACCTCGGGTTCCTCATGCTGATCGTGGGCTTCACCGGCCAGGCGTTCACCACCGAGGGCTGGGGTGAGGTGAAGGAGGGCGACACGTTCACGATCGGGAAGTACGACTTCGAATGCCTGTCGATCCGCGACACGTCGGATCCGAACTACTCGGGGATGGCCGCGACGGTCGCGGTCTCGAAGGGCGGCAAGAAGATCGCGGAGCTCTCCCCGGAGAAGCGCTTCTATCCGGCCAGCGAGCAGACGACCTCCGAGGTGCGCATGCACCACACGCTCGCCGAAGACGTGTACGTGGTGTTCGCGAACGTCAAGGAAGAAACGGGCGCGGCGGTGATGCAGGTGTGGATCAACCCGCTGGTGCAGTGGGTGTGGCTGGGCGGCTACGTCCTGGTGGGCGGCACGATCATCACGCTGCTCCCGAACCGCCGCGAGCGCCGCGTCCAGAAGCAGAAGCGCTCGGTCGAGAAGCTGCTCGAAGACGCCGAAGCGATGGTGACGAAATGAGGGTCCTTGTCATCGCGGCCCTTCTTCTCACCCTCGCGTCCGCCGTCTTCGCGCAGTCGGCCAAGACGACGCTGGAGGACCCCGTCCTCGCCACCCGCTTCAACGAGGTCTCGGACCGGCTCGTCTGCCAGTGCAGCTGTCAGATGATCCTTCGCGTGTGCAACCACGTCAACTGCCCGTCGGCCGTGCCCATGCGCCAGTCGATCGAGAAGCAGCTCCTCGAGGGCAGGACCGACGACGAGATCGTGCAGGGCTTCGTGGACGAGATGGGCATGAAGGTGCTCTCGTCGCCGCCCGCCGACGGCTTCAACCTGACCGCGTGGGTGATGCCCGGCTTCGCGCTGCTGATCGGCCTCTTCATCGTGGGCTACGTCGCCTCGCGCTGGGCGGTCAAGCGCAAGCTGGCCACCGCGTCCGCGGGGCCGTCGAGCGTCGACCCCGAGCTGCAGAAACGAATCGAAGAAGAAATCAGGATGGACTAATCATGAGCCTGTTCATCATCGGCATCCTCTCCGCGGCGGCGCTGGGTTTCGTGGCGTATCCGCTGGTGAGCTCGAAGCGCCACCTCTACTACCTGGAAGACATGCTCGGACTGGGCGACCAGAAGAAGCTCGCGTATCTCTATAGTCGACGCAGTACGGTGTATGAAAACCTCCGCGACCTCGACAACGAGTTCGCCATGGGCAAGCTCACCGAGGCCGACCACAAGCGGCTGCGCGACGGCCTAATGAGCGAGGCGGCGGAAGTCGTGAAACTGATCGACGAGGCGCACCTGCGGCGCGAGGTCGAAGACATGATCGAGCGCGACGCGCAGTCGCGACGAAAGGTGAACTAGCCATGCCAGCCCTCAATTCGCGTTGCCGGGTACTCCTCGGCGTTTTTGCCCTGTTGGCCGCGGCGACGTTCGCCAGCGACGCCGGCGCGTTCACGGTGCGCGGCAAGATCGTCAACGGCACCACCGGCCGGAGCATGGACGCCAAGGTGTACGCCGTGAACCCGTCCAGCGGAATGGACGAGGAGCAGGTGGTCCAGTCGCAGAACGGGCAATTCGAGATTCAGAACCTCGACAACAACGCTCCGCTCTACCTGCTGCGCGTGGACTACGCGGGAATTCCGTACAACGAGCCCGTGCAGGTCGACGGCCAGGACAAGGAAGTCACCGTCACGGTGTACGAGACGACGGCATCCTGGGACGGCGTGAAGATCACCATGCCACATCTCGCCGCGGTCCGCGATGGCGACCATCTCGTCGTCGAGCAGATGTACGACATCAACAATGTGGGCGAACCGGCGCGGGCCATCGCCGGCAAGGAGGGGTTCTTCCGCATCTTCCTCCCGGCCGACGTGGACACCGTCACGCAGTGCTTCGTGACGTCGCTCAACATCCCCATCGACCGCGACCCGACCCCGACCGGCAACCCGAACGAGTACTACATCGACTATCCCATCCGTCCCGGGGTTACCCGGATCGGTCTCGCCTACAAGGTGCCCTACGCGAACGGCGCGTTCGAGCTGTCGCAGAGTGTGTACTACGACATCGGGCACCTGAGTGTCTTCGCGGTTGATCCCGCGATGCAGATCACGAGCACATCGCACGCGTTGGAAGCACAACCGGAAGTGCACGGCATGGCGTCGTGGTCGCTCCACGGGCTCACGAAGGGCTCGACGCTCGTCCTGAAGTTCAAGGGCGGCCACGAGCACGGTCCTGACGTCGCGGGCGGCGGGGGCGAGGGCGGCGGCGACGTGAGCGTCATTCCGGGCGGGTCGGAGCCGTTCTCGCGCTACCTGATGGTGATTCTCGCGCTCGTGCTGGCGACGCTCGCGTTCGTCGCGCTGCGCGGCGCGGGCGACCCGCTCAAGAATGCCAAGGTTCTGCGCGCGCACTACGACCTGCTTATCACGCGGCTCGCGCGCCTCGACGATCTGCACGCCACCGGCGCCATCTCCGGCGACGCCCACAAGGCGGCGCGGGAGAACCTGGTGACGAAGCTCGGCGTGATCGCGATGCAGCTGCGCACGCACGGCGGCAAGGCGAAGGACGCGACGCACAAACCGGAGGCCGCGTCGCGCGCGGTCAAACGCACGCAGGCCTCATGAGCGCTGCGCTCGAGTGCGCGGGGCTCACGAAGCGCTACGGCCGCGTGGCCGCGCTGCGGGCCGTGAATCTTTCCGTCGCGCCGGGCGAATGCGTTGCGATCTTCGGGCGCAACGGGGCGGGCAAGTCCACGTTTCTGCAGATCACGGGCTCTCTGATCCGCTCCTACGAGGGGACGGTCGCCATCTTCGGCGCGGACATCCGCAAGGCCTCGCTGGAGACGCGTCGCACGGTCGGCTTCGTGCTCCACGACATCTGCCTCTACTCCGATTTGAGCGTGCTCGACAACCTGCGCTTCTTCGCGCGGCTCTACGGCGTGGCCGATCCGGAGGCGCGCGCGCGTGAACTTCTGGAGCGCGTGGAGTTGGGGCACCGGGCGGCGAGCACCATCCGCGAGCTGTCGCGCGGCATGAAGCAGCGCGCCGCCATCGCCCGCGCCCTCGTACACGATCCCAGACTCCTCCTGCTGGACGAACCCTTCACCGGCCTCGACGAGCTGTCGAGCCAGTCGCTCGCCACCATGCTGCGCGACTTCGCCAACCGGGGCGGCACGGTACTGATGAGCACGCACGATGTCGAGCGCGCCTACCCGGTGGCAACGCGCGCCGTGATCCTGGAGCGGGGTGCGCTCACCTACGACCGCCACACCGCCGAGACCGACCTTACCGCGTTCCGTCACGCGTACTGGACCGTCCTCTTCACCGGCGAGCCGCGCGGCGCCGGCGCGGCGGAGCGCCCGCGCGCGTAGAAAGCCGCCATGCTCCGAGTCGCCTCCGCCGTTCTCTGGAAGGATCTCAAGATCGAGATGCGCACGCGCGACGCGGTGAGCGCCGCATTCGTGTTCGCGATCCTGGTGCTGGTGGTGTTCAACTTCGCGCTCGGCGGCGACACGCCCGAGATGCGCCGCCTCGCGGCCGGTTTCTTCTGGGTGGCGTTCGCGTTCAGCGGCACGCTGGCCCTGAACCGCAGCGCTGCCATCGAGCGCGAGTCCGGCGCGGGCCGCGCGATGGCGCTGGCCCCGGTGGACTCGGGCGGGATCTACCTCGGGAAGTTCTTCGCCAACACGATCTTTCTCGCCGCGACCCAGCTCGCGGTGCTGCCGCTGTTCGTGATCTTCTTCGACGTGACCGTGGCGCCGGGGCGCGCCGGCTGGCTCGCGGCGTCGTTCATCCTGGGGGCGATCGGCTTCGCCGCCCCGGGGACTCTGTTCTCGGTGGTCGCGGCCAACACGCGCATGCGCGAGCTGATGCTCCCGCTGTTGTTCATACCGGTGAGTGTTCCTGCGCTCATTGCAGCGGTTGAGACGACGTCGTTTGCGCTCGGCGGGATCGACAACGCGACGTTCTGGTTCAAGCTTCTGGTCGTCTATGACGTGGTGTTCGT
>DASTOO010000075.1:0-2764 GCA_035762505.1 Candidatus Krumholzibacteriia bacterium | reverse complement strand
CATGCGGCGCTCCGCGCTCGACGCGGCGGTGGCGGTCTTTCTTCTCGCTCACGTGGTCTCGTTGATCAATGTGAACGACACCTTCACGCTGGCCCGCAGCATCGGGGTCCTGTGGCGGCAGTTCACGGCGTGCGCGTTCTTCTATACCATCTTCCTGTTCGTGAACGACGAGGAGAAGCTGTTCCGCTTCGGCAAGGTGATGACGTTCGCGTGCTTCCTCGTCATGACCACCGCGGTCACCGAGCTGTTCTTCCCCGGCGCGACCCTCATCCCCGGCTGGATCGGCCTGACGACGAGACTCGGCGAGGGGGAGCTTTCCCACCGCGTGCAGGGACTGCGGGTGGGTGGATCGTTCGAGAGTCACGGCATGCTCGCGGATTACGGCACCCAGCTCCTGCTGTTCATGGTGTTCTTCTTCCTGCGCGCGCGCAATCCGGCGGAGAAGGCCTTCTGGGCGGTTTCCGTCGGAACCACGATCATCGCCGTCCTGGCGACCGCCAACCGCGGCGCGACGGCGGGGCTCCTGCTCGGTTTGACCCTGGCCCTGGTCTACTTCCGCCGGACGATCGGCGCCGCGCGCCTCGTGTTGTTGGTTACGCTGGGCCTCG
This sequence comes from Candidatus Krumholzibacteriia bacterium, assembly GCA_035762505.1. GTDB lineage: Bacteria > Krumholzibacteriota > Krumholzibacteriia > WVZY01 > JAKEHA01 > JAKEHA01. The sequence continues at coordinate 2,156 of DASTOO010000075.1, read as the reverse complement.
CCGGCCTGGTCGCGCTCGACACGGTCCTCAGCGAGAAGACGATCGCGGTGTCGGTCATGGACCGCTTCGTGCATACGGAGTTCGAGGGTGTCGTTCCCGACACGCGAACCATGACGTGGAAGCCGGCGGTGCTGGAGGCCCTGGAGCGCCCCTTCATCGGCCACGGGCCGTACTACGACACCAGCGTGGGTCTGACCAAGCGCTACTGGCCCCACAACGGGTACATCTTCTACTTCTTCACGCTCGGCCTGCTCGGCCTCGGCGCCTTCCTGTGGGTGATATGGCGGGTCTTCCGGGAGTCGCGGCTGTGGAGGCACCCGGCGCTGCGCAGGACCCCGCTGGGGAACTTCCTGGCGCTCGCCCAGATATGGCTCCTCGTGCTGGCGTTCGAGCAGCAGCGCACGGACCACCAGCGCGACGACATCTACCCCTACATCGTCTGGATGTGCTTCGGCGTGATCGTCGCGGCCGCCTCGATCGCGCGCCGCCGCATTGCCGAAAACGCCAATGCGGTCAATGGGACGCCGCGTTGATGCGATCGGTCACGTCGGTGAACTCGTAGAGGTGCTGGAGGTCGCGGTAGGAGTAGCTCCGCTCCGGCAACAGGGGGAGCCGCGTGTCGAAGATGCAATTGAAGAGGATACGAAACGTGTTCACCGGGGTCTGCGCGGGATGAAATCCCTCGCAGCCGGGCGCGTAGATCGCGTTCAGGATGCGCATCTTCTCGTTGATCTCTTCGTTGGTCGCCTGTCGCCAGTCGAACGAGTGGGGCTGCGTGCGGGCCGGGTAGGGGCCTTCGTCACCCTGGATAACGATGACCGGCTGGTCGTCGGCGGGGTACGCGGCGAGGATGCGGTCCACGAGCGAGCGGATGTGGTCGTTCACGAAGATCAACTGCTCGAGGTAGTTCTCCAGTTCGCTGTGTGCCCCGGCGATATCCGGCCCCCGGAATGTCCCGTCGCGGTTGAATACGAATGGCCCGTGCGGAACGAGAAAATGGGCGAAGGCGAAGAACGGGCGCCCTTCCCGCCGCGGCAGCTCCTCCAGCACCTCCATCTGGTAGTTGATCCTCCGGAATTTCTCCAGGTCGACGCGCCCGATCCCGAACCTGTAGAGGATGGGATAGGCCGCGGTGGTCTTGAGGAACATCATCGAGAACTCGGGCAGGAACCGGTACTCGAAGTTGCGGTCGGCGAAGGGATTCTTCGCCGTGGCGTTCCACTCGGGACCGATGTGCAGGTAGCGATAGCCGTGCGACTTGAGGAAACGCCCCACGCGATGGTCGCTGAGGAGGCCGAAGACGGGCAGCCAGTCCTTCGATTCCGTTCCGATGGACTCGGTGAGCACGTTGACGTGGGCCATGTTGAGCGAGGACGCCAGCGACTGCGCGGTGACGAGATAGTTGGCGCGGCTGTCCTCCGCGACGTAGAAGCCCTGCGAGCGGAGATGGTCGACCATGGGCGTATTGTCGAACCCGTACCGGTCGGCGAGCGTCCGGGCGGATGCGTAGCGATCGAAGATGATGTAGTAGATGTCGGGCATGCGATCCGTGCGCCGCGCGACGATCGGCTCCTCCGGGAGGAGCGCGCCCGCAGGCGGGGCCTCGCGCGTGGCATAGAACTTCGCCACCGAGAATCCCGATGTCCCCATCATCGCGAGCACCATGACCAGGAGGATCGCGGCGAGGTTGTGCGGGGGTGCCGCCGCCCGCCGGATCAGCGCCGCGCACACCAGCCACACGATCGCGACCACGGGGAGCAGCAGCCTGGGGTTGGCGAGGCTGGTCGCGGCGACGCTGAGTCCGCCGATGAGCTGCGAGAAATGCCCGTAGGAGAAGAAGAGAAACCAGAGCAGGGAAAGCGCCACTGCCGCGCGGCGGGTTCCGCGCACGAGGAGTGCCAGCAGCGGCAGCAGCAGCGCGGTGAGGACCAACGCCGCCGCGAGCGGCAGCAGTGTCTCCGACAGGTGCGCCTGCCCGGCATTGTTGGCGAAGAGCGTCAGAATCGGGGCGGCCGCGAACAGGAAGGGGAGAATGTATACGCGCCCGCTCATGCGTCCTTCCGGCGCATCAGATGGAGGGTCCGCTGCGACCCCTCCACCGGGTGGCTCTGCACGACTTCGAAGTAACGTGTGAACGCCCGCAGGAATCCCTCCAT
>DASTOO010000074.1:0-3083 GCA_035762505.1 Candidatus Krumholzibacteriia bacterium | reverse complement strand
CGATTCCCCGGGGGAGGGGCGCGCGCAACGCGCGAAGGCGGCGTTGGCACCGCCGGCGCACCTTTCCGCGTCGCGCCTCGAGCAGGGAGATGATGCCGCCGAGCGCGGCGGTCCGCCGGTACGAGTCCCCGCCCGCGTCGGGCAATGCGCGCAACGCCTCCCGAAACTCGCGGAGCTGGATGCCGAGGTCGTTGTACTCGCCGAGAGCGTCCTGCGCCTTCTCGACCGCGGTCAGCGTGGCAGCGGTCTTCCGGCCCATTCCCTCCCGGAAGAACTCGATCAGATAGCGGAGCTTCTTGGCGTTGAGCCGCGCGCGGTGCAGGGCCGCGTCGTCGAGCGCTTCGGGCGCGGAGGCGATGGCACGAAGACGCGCGTGGCGCCGCCGGATCGCGCGACGCGCGATGACGACGGCCGGCTCGTCCGCAAGGACGCCGCCGGTTTCTCCGCGCGCGAGCGAGTCGAGGGCGCGCTTCCAGTCCCGCATCAGGGACGTGTACTCGCGGCTCGAGAGCATCGCCAGCAACTCGGCACGCGCCGTCTCGCGACTGCGCTCCATGGATGCGAACACCGCGTCGAGACCGGAGCGAAACTCGCGTGGCAGGCGGCCGGTGTATTCCTCGCGGCGGCCGATGTGAACGTCGAAGTCGCGGACGGCGCCCGTCGGCCCCGCCAGCGCGCGAAAGCGTTCGCGGAACGCGCTCTCGTCGCCGGCGGGGAGCACTTCCTTGAGCTCGGTCAGACCGGTGCGCGTGCGCCGCAGCGCGACACGGAAGTCATGGAGGAACTCGACGTCGATATCGTCGCGAACGCCGCGCTCGTTGCGGCGCATGACGTCGCGCAGGTGCAGGAAGATCGCGGCCACGGCGGCGCGCGACGGCGTGCCGGGCGCGAGCTGAATGCGCGGGCGCGCGGCGCCGTCGCCCGGCCGGCACCCCGCGGCGCGAACCATGGTTTCGAACCAGCTCGACCCCGAGGGGCGCAAGCCCGCGCGCGCCAGCGCGTCGGTGACGGCGGCACGTGTCGAGGCGTGCGAGGCATCCACCGCCAGCGCGGCGATCCGGCGGACCTGTCCGCGGTGTCGCACGGTCGCCGACTCGGAACGGATCCCCGCCACCACGCGCCCGGCCGCGTTGCGGAGTTCGACGTCACGCACGGCGATGCGAATCCGCGCGATGGGCAGGAGCGCGCGCGGGTCCGTCACGGGAGTGACGAAACGGCGTAGATCGTCCGCAGGCAGATCGCGTGCGAAGCGGGGCAGGGTTGCGCGCCGCCACGCGCCCTGCGCCACGAGCTCCCCGGTGACGAGGTCCGCGAACACGATTCGGCCGGCGACACGCGCCAGCGTGAACCCCGCGCGAAAGAGACGCCAGTCGAAGGTGTCGAGGTACTCGCGCGTCTCCGAACGTCCCGCCCCCCGCGTGACGGAGAACGATCGTGCGAGCTCGCGCTGGGCGCCGCTCCCGTCCCGGCCCGCCCGCGCGACGTACAGGTTCATTTTCCCGATGACAGCACCTTCCTCGCCGCCGCCAGCTCCTTCCTCATCTCCGGCGTCAGCGCCGGGAAGGAAAGATTGAGCGACGACATGGTGTCGATGACGGCGGCTGCAACCACGACGCGCGTGAACCACTTGTTGTCCGCCGGCACCACGTACCAGGGCGCGTGGTCGGTGGCGGTATTCCGGACCATGTCCTCGTAGGCGCTCATGTAGCGGTTCCAGTGCGCGCGTTCCTCCACGTCGGCCATGGAGAACTTCCAGTTCTTGTCCGGCTGGTCCAGACGGTCCGTGAAACGGCGTTTCTGCTCATCCTTCGAGACGTGCAGGAAGAACTTGCAGATGGCGACGCCGTTGCGGGCCAGGTATCGCTCGAAGTTCCGGATGTCCTCGTAGCGTTCCGTCCAGATGCGGTCCGTGACCAGACCCCGCGGCAGCTTCTGGCGGCGCAGCAGTTCCCGGTGCACCCGCACGACGAGCACCTCCTCATAATATGAGCGGTTGAAGATCCCGATGCGCCCCCGTTCCGGCAGGCTCTTCGTGCAGCGCCACAGGTAATCATGGTCGAGGTCCTCGCTCGTGGGCGCCTTGAACGAAAACACCTGACAGCCCTGCGGGTTGATCCCGGACATGACGTGCTTGATCGCGCTGTCCTTGCCCGCCGCGTCCATGGCCTGGAACACGAGCAGCACCGCCCAGCGATCCTGCGCGTAGAGGCGTTCCTGCAGGTCGGCCAGCGCGGCGATGCCCGTGGCCAGCGCTTCCTTCGCCCGCGTTTTGTCCTCGCCCTTGAAGCCGAGCGTGTCCCCGGGGTCGACGTCCTTCAGGCGAAAGCTCTTTCCGCGCGTCACCCGGAACGGTTGCGAAATGCGACGGGCGGCTCGGGGGGCTTTTGACATCGGCACGCTCCTCTCGCCGGAAATCCGTGTCGGGACTCGGCGCACGCCACGAAGAAATCCGGTGCGACATGATATCATGCCACACCGTCACGTCCCCCTGTACGCCCCCCCGTCTCCGTTGTATCATCCCGCGACCCGGCCCGGCGCGGCCGGAAATCACACCGCCGAGGAGGGTCCATGCAATCCGTCGAAACCAAGTCCCTGCCGGAGAATGCATACACGCCCCTGAAACCGGGCGAGACGTACCAGCCCCTGGTTCCCGCGAGCACGGTGATTCCCGAAGTCACGCTGCGCAGCGTTCTGTGGGGCACCTTTCTCTGCGTCATCTTCACGGTCGCGTCGGTCTATTCCGGCCTCAAGGTGGGCCAGGTGATGGAGGCGGCGATCCCGATTTCGATTCTGGCGATCGGGCTCGCGCGCGTGTTCCCCCGCCGCTCGACCATTCTCGAGAACGTCATCATCACCGGTGTCGGCGGCGTGTCCGGCTCGGTGGTCGCGGGCGCGATCTTCACGCTGCCGGCGCTCTATATTCTGCATCTCGATCCGCACCCGCTGCAGTCGATGTTCATCTGCCTCGCGGGCGGCTGCCTGGGCATGCTCTTCCTGATTCCGCTCCGGCGTTACTTCGTCCGCGACATGCACGGGCAGTACCCGTACCCGGAGGCGACCGCCATCACCGAGGTGCTCGTCAC
>DASTOO010000073.1:0-2168 GCA_035762505.1 Candidatus Krumholzibacteriia bacterium | reverse complement strand
GGCGACCGTGGACGGCATTTCCCTGAAGCCGGCCCGCGCACACGGGTCGGCCTCCTCCATGGCGACGAGCTATCCGGCCCAGGTAGAAAGTCCATGGCGCGTCGCGATCGCCATCAGTCGCTCCAGGTTCGGCCGATCGGGCGCAATTTCCGCGTGTATGTCCGCAAACATCTCCGAGGCGCCGGTGCGCGAGGTGATCGACAGCATCGCCCCGCCGCCTTGCCGCCACCGGAACCAGTGCTTCGCGCCGGCAGGCACGTGGACTAGCGTTCCGACGGATGCCACGCTCGCTTCGTCGTCGCCGAGGCTGAACTCGACCTCGCCTCGGATCACGAAGAACGACTCGTCCCACGGATGTGTATGCGGGATAGGGCCGCTTCCTTCGGGTCCTTCCTGAATGAAGACCTCGTAGCTGCCGGTCCTGCGACCGGACGCGAGCACCGTGATGTGCTCGCCCACGACGCTCAGCGGCTGGGCGTAGTCCGAAGTTCGTACGAAGAAGGGCGAAGCCGTCATGGTCGTCTCCTCGGGTGGGTGGGTCTGAGGCCTCTCGTGCTTGCGACCGATCCATTGTTGAGGCATGCTCAACATGTGTCCATCTCGTTAATTTCACGCATCATGAACAATTTCGAACTGAGTCGGCTCGATCTGAACCTGCTCGTCACCTTCGAAGTGCTGATGACCGAGGGAAGCGTGACGCGGGCCGCCGCCCGGTTGCGACGGACGCCGTCCGCGATCAGCCATTCGCTCGCGCGTCTGCGCGACCAGATCGGGGACCCACTCCTCGTGAAGGTGGGGAGCGGGATGGCGCCGAGCCCCTTCGCGCGAAAGCTCGTCGAGGACGTGCGGCCCATCCTGCGCAGCATCCAGCGCGTCGTCGCACCGCCCGAGCCGTTCGATCCCGCGACGAGCACGCGGGTGTTCCGACTCGCGATCGCGGACTTTGCGCCAACGCTTCTTCCCAAGGTGATCTCCGAAGTGCAGCAGCGCGCGCCGGGCGTTCGGGTGGAATGGCTTGCGCCCAACCGGGACACGCTGTCCGCGATCGCCGAAAGCCAGATCGATCTGGCGCTGGTCGCCTCCTCGGTCGCCACGCCCGAGGGCGTCCAGCGCGCGCCTGCGGGGGAGCTGCATTCCGTGACGTTCGCCCGCAAGGGGCATCCCGCGATCGCGTCATGGGGTGCGGCGGCGTGGTCGCGATGGCCGCACATCCAGGTACAGCTCGGCGAAGGCGTGCGAAGCGTGGTCGAGAGCGCTGCCGACGAGCACGGTTTGAAGCGGACCATCGGCGCATCCCTCCCAAACTTCTCGCAGATACCGGCGCTGCTCTCGCAGACCAACCTGCTCGCCACGATGACGCCGCTGGTGATCGACGACGCGATGGACCGATTCGGCCTCTGCGCGCTGGAGCCCCCGATTCCGATCAAGCCGACGCCGTTCTCCTTCGTGTGGAGCTTCCGTCTGGAGAACGATTCCGGCAGCCGATGGCTGCGCGGTCTGGTGCACGATGCCTTCGCGGACCTCCAGCGCAGCGTGAATGTCAGGACGTCGGGCCGGAACCTCATCAAGGCGCGCCGACGGACGCGCTAGACGCCGGACGGGCGTCGAGCGAGACGGCGATCTCACCTGCATTCCACCGGATGGGGTTCGGGAGGGAGGGGAGCAATGGACGTCGCGGTCGTCACGGGAGCAAATCGCGGGATCGGCCTTGCGCTGGTCCGGCAGTTGCGGGCGCGCGGCGTGTCGGTCGTCGCCGTTTGTCGACGCAGTTCCTCAGATCTCGATCGACTCGGGGTGCGGATCGAGAGCGGGATCGACCTCGCGTCGCCACAGGCCGGCGTCAAACTCGCTGCCCGCCTTGCGCATGACGAGATCAGTCTGTTGATTCACAGCGCTGGGCTTCTGATCGAGGATATCCTTAGCAGCGTCCGCGCAGACGACGTGCGCGCACAACTAGAGATCAACGCGCTCGCGCCGCTTTTCCTCACCCAGGCTCTCACGCCGCTCCTCGCGCGCGGGGCGAAGGTCGCGCTCATCACCAGCCGCATGGGTTCCATCGGCGACAACACGTCTGGCGGCTACTACGGCTATCGCATGAGTAAAGCTGCGCTCAACGCGGCCGGCGTGTCGATGGCACGCGACTTGGCCCCGCGAGGGGTATCCGTGGT
>DASTOO010000072.1:0-3036 GCA_035762505.1 Candidatus Krumholzibacteriia bacterium | reverse complement strand
ACGAGATCAGCCCCCGCGGCGAGGAGTTCTTCCCGAAGCGGTACGACGAGCTGGCGATCGCGCTGCTCGACATTGTGCGGGAGCTGCACGGAGCGGAAGCGGTCCAGGCCGCGCTGGGCCGGGTCGCGGACGCGTGGGTCCGGGCGTGGGAGCCGAAGCTGCGCGGGAAGACGCTCGACGAGCGCCTGGAACTGCTCAAGAGCTACTACCTCGAAGACGATCCGTTCATCTCCATCGAGCGCAACGGCCACGTCGCGCTGGTGGAGCGCAACTGCCCGTTCACGAATGTCGCCAACGAGCGCCCTCACCTGTGCAGCATCACCGTGAACACGCTCACCCGGCTGCTCGGGTTGCGCGTGACGCGTGAACGCACGTTCCAGAACGGCGACGGCTGCTGCGAGTTCCGCGTGCAGCGGGACAAGCCGGTCGACGCGACGAATCTCGGCTTCGCGCTCGAGAACGCACCCGACGACCCATCGAAACCCTGACGCCGCCCCACAGGAGGTTTCCGCATGTCACCTCGTCAATCATTGCCATTCATCCTCGCCGGCGCACTCGCGCTGGCTTCCTTCGCCGCCTGCGGCGACGACGACTCCCCCACGGGGGGTGGAGGCGGCGGCGGGACCACGCTGTCCATCCCGGCCGGGACGTGGGGCTTGAACGGAGAGTTCTTCCAGTGCGGATCCGACATCGTGGCCGAGGGAGCGATCGATACCCTGGCGTTCTGCGTGAACGAGGTCGTCGACGACTTCTTCGGGTATGATTGTCCGATCAAGCGCACCGGCAACAACCTATCGATGACGTGCGAGAGGACTTTCGAACGGTCGACCGGCTGCAACGAGACCGTCCGTGTCAACGTCACCGGAACGGTCACGGGCGACCACTACGAGCTGTCCGCCACCTTCCGGTTTTCCGACGATCCCGCCAGCTGCTGGGACGGCACGCACTGCGACTCGCTCCATCTGACGCTCGACAAGATCGGCGGTGTGCCGGGCGCCTGCCAGTACGCGGATGAGAATACCGTTGCGTTGACCATTGTGGGCGGACCGCAGGCTGGCGCGCACACCCTGGATGCGTTTGGTTCGAGCGCTTCGTCCGGCCCGGCCGTGGCGTTCGAGTTCGGCGCCTCGACCGGCCCGCCGGTCGCGCAGCAGGAACGGGCGCGGACGGGCGGCGTGTCGTCGATCTACCTGTACGCGAGCACGTCGTACCTCGATCCCGAGTTGCTGCCGACGTCCCTCCCGGTGACGGTGATTTCCGTGGGCTCGCACGCCGCCGCTGCGGGCGGCCTGGAGGTGCTCCTGTCGTACTACGAGCAGACCGACGGGTACTCGTTCTTTGCGGAAAGCGCCGAATCGGGCAACTTCGTCGTCCAGGAGATCGATCTCGATCACATCGCCGGCACCCTCAACGTGACGGTCTCCGGGACGGAGTACAACGCGCAGTACCCGGGGGGTAACCCCGCGCAGCGCACGCTCACGGGGGGTTACTTCGTGACGGCGAACGCCCTCGTCGCAGCACGGGCGGAGTCGGGCGTTCTCACCGGCGCGCTCCGGCGCATGGGCGAGACGTTCCTGCGCTGACACGCGCGCGGAAAGGCGGCGCGGCGCACCCGGTGCCGGCCGGAAAAACGAAAGCCCGCTGACTGTGTCAGCGGGCTTCTCGTTGAAGGCTCGGCGGCGTCCTACTCTCCCACCGGGTCTCCCCGGCAGTACCATCGGCGCTGTGGGGCTTAACTTCCGTGTTCGGAATGGGAACGGGTGTGACCCCCACGCTATGGCCACCGAAATTCTGTCAATGGAACCAGCGGGACGCGAACATGCATCCCGAAATCGATGCCGCAGTATACGGCGCAGGGGAACAGGTGTCAAGCCCTGGTTCCGCGAGGGGAGACCCGCGCGGACATGCCGGTTATCATATTAAACTATAATGAGTTACCTTAACCGGCGTCGGCGTCGCACCCGCCGCCAGGCCGACCACATCGCGCCCCCATCCACCCCCAGGCGGCAGGCCGCCCAGCCAACCCACGCGCGCAGGTGCCACGGCCACTCCCTCACCGCGCGACGGTAGTCCGCGGCGGCGCGCGCCCGTTCGCCCGCGATAAAGAGATCGGTGCCCCGCCGGTAGAGTTTTCGCGCGCGCCCGACGCGCGCGGCGGCGGCGAGACCCTCGTGCCGCGCCACGGCTCTGTCGATGACCGCGAGTGATTCTTCGGTCATGCGCAGCGAACTCGTGAAGTTCTCCCCGTGCAGACGCCGGACGAGGGCGACCTCCGGCGCGAACGCGAAGCGGCACGTTTCGGCGAGTCGGATCACCATGTCGAAGTCGTCCGATCCGCCGCGGATGGCCTCGTCGAACGGCCCCGTCGCGTCGATGACGCGTTTCTGTATCAGCGCCGACGCGAGCGTCACGAAGTTGTCCGCGATGAGTCCGCGGAGCAGCGCCCCTCGGTCGATGCGATGGACATCGCGCGGAACCCGACGGCGATCCGGCACGACGCGCCCAGCCTCGTCCTGCAGGGCGACGCGCCCGAAGACGACGCCGATGTCCGCACCCGCGTGTTGCGCCCACGCGCGGAGTTGCGCCGACAGCCGGCCCGGCGTCCACAGATCATCCTGGTCGAGAAACGCCACGAACTCGCCCCGCGCGGCGCGCAGACCCGTGTTGCGCGCGGCGGCGATCCCGCGGTTGTGATCGTGCCGCAACAGACGCACCCGCTCATCCCCGAGCGAGGCGACGCGCGTGGCGGAAGAATCGGGAGATGCGTCGTCCACCACGATGACGTCGATGGCGGCTCCGTCCTGCAACAGGACGCTCGCGATCGCGTCGAGCACGAATTCCTCGCCCCCGTAGAGCGGGATGATGACGGAAACCCGATGGGCGCCGGCGTTCACGGGCGACGCTCCGCACGGCGCTTCCGGATCCGCAGCCAGCCCCACACCAGCGCCGCGTACACGGTTACCGTCGCCGCGGACACCGCCACGATCACGAGCATCGGCGGGGCGGACGCCAGCACACCGCGTAGCGCCAGGCCCA
>DASTOO010000071.1:0-2741 GCA_035762505.1 Candidatus Krumholzibacteriia bacterium | reverse complement strand
GGGCGCATGAAGGACAACACGCTGATGCTGCAGGGCATCGGCTCGTCGAACGCGTGGAAAGGCTTCATCGAGAAGCGCAACGTCGCGGCCGGCTTCAACCTGAAGCTGCAGGAGGACCCCTACCTCCCGACGGACACCTATGCGTTCTATCCCAACGGCGTCCCCGTCATCGCCTTCTTCACCGGCAGCCACGCGGACTACCACCGCCCCAGCGACGACACCGAGACGCTCAACTACGACGACATGGAGCGGATCGCGAACTTCGCGATGAACCTCGCCCTCGACGTCGTGGCGAAGAACGAGAAGCTCGCCTACGTCAAGGTGGCGCCGTCCAGCGAGAACACCGGCTCGCGCGCTAACATGCGCATCTTCCTCGGCACCATCCCCGACTACTCCGAGGGCGAGATGGAGGGCGTGAAGCTCACCGGTGTGCGCGCCGACGGCCCAGCCGACAAGGCGGGCCTCAAGGGCGGCGACGTGATCGTCGAGCTGGCGGGGAAGGCGATCAAGAACATCTACGATTACACCTACGCGCTCGACGCGCTCAAGGTGGGCGAGCCCGCGACGGTCGTCGTCATTCGAGACGGCAAGCGTGTTACCCTTGAGATCGTGCCGGAAGCCCGGCAGTAGAGATCGATATGAAGGAGACAAGCATGCATGTACACGGCCATATTCCTCGCGTTGTGCTGGCCTGCGCGGCGGCAGGGATGCTCATCGGGGCATGCTCGACCGTGCCCATCACGGGGCGCCAGCAGCTGCACCTCGTCCCCGATTCGCAGATCCTGTCGTTGAGCTACCAGCAGTACGACCAGTTCCTCACCGAGAACAAGAAGTCGACCGACGCCGAGAAGACGGCGATGATCCAGCGCGTCGGCAAGCGCATCCAGGGCGCCGTGGAGCAGTACATGCGCGACACCAACAACACCCGGCAGCTCGACGGCTACCAGTGGGAGTTCAACCTCATCGAGGGCAAGGAGGTCAACGCCTGGTGCATGCCCGGCGGCAAGGTGGTCTTCTACACCGGCATCCTCCCGGTGTGCAAGGACGAGACCGGCGTCGCCGTGGTGATGGGACACGAGATCGCCCACGCGGTGGCGAAGCACGGCTCGGAGCGCATGAGCCAGGGCCTGCTCGCGGAGATGGGCGGCATGGCGCTGGCGACGGCGCTCCAGAACGAACCGGAGAAGACGCAACAGCTCGCGATGACCGCCTTCGGTGTGGGGGCGCAGTTCGGGGCGCTGCTTCCCTTCAGCCGGCAGCAGGAGAGCGAGGCGGACCACCTGGGGCTCATCTTCATGGCGATGGCCGGCTACGACCCGAGGGTTGCAGTGCCGTTCTGGGAGCGGATGTCGGAGGGGAGCGGTGCGAACCCGCCGGAGTTCATGAGCACGCACCCGTCGGACGAGACTCGCATCGGCAACCTGAACCGGCTGATGCCGGACGCGATGAAGTACTACAAACCGCGTTAACAAGTCGTGTGATTTCTGCCCGGCCCGTGCATCTCATGTCCGGGGGCCCTCCCCCGGAAAGAGGTGCCGTGATGAAAACGAGGCTTGCGACACGGGTTGCCGGTGCCGCGCTCCTGATTCTGGCCGCCGTGGCGGCGACCGGGGCGCAGGCCGTCGAGGTCTTCAATACCGATTTCGAGGGCGGGCTCCCGGCGGAGTTCAGCGCCCCGGGGTGCAATATCGAGTCCGTGCAGGGGTACGCGGGACTGGGAACGGTGGGCAACCAGTTCAGTGGAAGCTTCCTGCGCTACTCCGCCCAGACCCTCTTCGAGACGACGCTTAAGATTCACAATCTGCCCGTCCACGATGAGGTTTCAATCTCCTTCCTGCTGGCCGTGATCGATTCCTGGGACGGCACCGAGCTGCTCAAGATATCGATCGACGGCGTCGAGGTCTTCTCGCACTGGTTCCAGATCGCCACGGGGGACGCGTCCAGCTACATCGCGCCCCCGGGCGGCCTGTTGAGTTCGGGGACGAATCTTGGATTCACGGGCGGCTCGTACTATGGCCGCGACCGCGCCTACGACATGTCGGTCGATTCCGTGTTCACCGTTCCCCACAGCGCGGACTCGCTCACCGTCACGTGGTACCTCGGCGCGGTGTCCGGGGGCGCGGCGCAGAACTGGCAGGGCGGCAACGACGAATCGTGGGCGCTCGAGAACGTGCGCGTGAGCGTCACGGGCGGCGCGCCGACGGGTGTCGGAGACACGCCCGGTCTGACCGCCCTGACGCTGCGACGGAACGCTCCCAATCCCTTCCAATCGACCACAACGTTCAGCGTGTGGTCTCCGCGGGAGGCCGCAGCGGAGGTCGACGTCTTCGACGTGCGGGGCCGCCGCGTACACCGCGAGGCCGCGACACTCGCCGCGGGCTGGCAGGATCTCGCGTTCGCCGCCGTGGACGATCGCGGGAGGCCGCTCCCGAGCGGGGTGTATTTCTACCGCGTGCGCGCGGCCGGCGAGACGCGAACGCACAAGATCGTCGTAGCGCGCTGATCTCGCCTTGTGAAGAAAGTGCGTACATCCGCAGCGGAGGTACGCACTTCTTTCACAATCTTCCGCTCCCGGGGAGGATTACTTGAGTTCAGCGGCAGCCTTGTCCCGGATCTTCGGCCAGTTGGCCCCGGCCCTTTCGATGTTCCCCGCCTTGTCGGCGCTCCACTTCTTCTGGATGTCCGGATCCAGGTTGAAGTAGAGCGTGCCGTCCACGATCTCGATGACGCGCGGGTCACCG
>DASTOO010000070.1:0-3679 GCA_035762505.1 Candidatus Krumholzibacteriia bacterium | reverse complement strand
GTGCGCACGCGGAGAGTCTCAACGTCAGCGCGAACGGCGTGTACTTCGCCTCGCCGACCTTCATCCCGCTGCTGACCCGGCTTCGCATCACGCTCGAACTCCCCGGCGAAGCGGGGGGGAAGTCGCGCGTCGCGTGCGACGGGGTGGTGGTGCGCACGGAGCCGGAAACGGAGCGTCCCGACACGTCCGAATACCAGGTTGCGTGCTACTTCACCGAAATCTCCGAGCACGACCACGCCCGGCTCGAGGCCTACATCCTCCGTCACGTCCCGTTCTGACCGCGCGAGCGGGCTCCCCGGTCTCCATGGCCGCCCGACTGGGCGGCCTTTTTTTGTTTGCCGTTTTTTCGAGCCATGTGGTAAGCATCTTTCCACCGTCGCCGGTATGGCGCCGTAACTACCTGTGAAACGCAGAATTCCGAGATCAGGCGAAGCCCCCGCCGGGCCCAGGCAGGCGGGGAGCGAGGCTGCGGCAGGCGCCGGGACTTCCGCGGGCGCGAGTGCCGCGCGGGTCCGGCCGGCGTCCGAGCGGGAACGCCTCCAGCACGTCGCCGCCCAACTCAAGACCCTGTACCATATGGGTCGCGACCTCGGGGAAGACGAGAACTGGAGCGACGCGCTCGACCGGTTTCTCATGGCCCTGGTGAGCTTCCTCGGGGCGGATGGCGCCGGGCTGCTGCTCTTCAGCGACCGCGAGCGCTCGTTGTCGGCGCGGGCGCGGTTCCACCTGGACGACGCACTCCTCGATTCCGCCATCAGCACCGTCCGCGACGCGTGGCGGCGCCACGCCCGCAGCGCAGAGATCCATTCGCTCGAGAGCTACGCTTCCGCGCGCGCCACGTCGTGCCTGGAGCGGACCGAGCCGTGGCGCGTCACCCTCATACCCCTTCGCCATCGCGGGCGTCCCCTGGGGTTCCTCCTGCTGGACAAGGAGTACGCGGGCGCGTTCACATTCCAGGACGACTATCATTTTCTGAGCGCGCTGCAGACGATCTTCGCCGAGGAGATCGCGAACGCATCGTACATCAGCGAGCTGCGGCAGTTGAGCCGCTTCAACAACAAGGTTCTCGACAACATCCGCAGCGGCGTCGTGACCACGGACCTGGACGGGAACATCCGCTACGTGAACGCGCTCGCCGGCCGCATGTGCCCGCGCGCACGCCGCGCGGGGATGCAGCCCGCCGTGCACTTCGACGAGCTGTTCCGCGTCGCGATGGATTCTCGCGGCCTGTTCCGCCATTTCCTGGATTCGGGGGAGGACGCGGACGTCCTCGAAGTGGAGTGCCACGGCGGGGCGGGGTCGCCGTTTCCCGCTCGGCTGCGCCTCACGCGCATGCACGACGATCTGCTGAACGGTACCGTGGTGGTCGGGATCTTCGACGACCTCTCGGAACACAAGCGCATGGAGGAAGCGATCCGCCGTAACGACCGCCTGCGCGCGCTGGGCCAGCTTTCGGCCAGCGTCGCGCACGAGATCCGCAATCCGCTCGCCGGCATCGCGACCACCGCGGAGGTGCTGGGCGAGAAGCTCCGCGGAGACGAGAGCACGGTGCCGTACATCCGCACCATGCTCGGCGAGATCAGCCGGCTCGACGGCATCGTCCGCGACCTGCTTGCCTTTGCGCGCCCGCCGCGCCCGCAGCTGGCGCCGTGCGACGCGTGCGACGTGCTCGAACGCGTGCACGGGCTCGTGGCCGAGCAGGCGTCGGCCCGCGCGGTTCGGATCGTGATCGTGGATGCGCTCCCGGAGCAGCCCTGCCACGCCGATCCGGCGCAGCTCACCCAGGTGCTCCTGAACCTCGCGCTGAACGCGGTGCAGGCCTGCGGCGACGGCGACTGCGTGACCCTGGCCGCGCGCGCGGTCGCGGACGTCACCGGTGCCTGGATCGAGTTCGACGTCACCGACACGGGGCCGGGCGTCCCGGCCGCGGTGCGGGGCTCGCTGTTCGAGCCCTTCGTCACCACCAAGGCGCAGGGCACCGGGCTCGGACTCGCGATCTGCCGGCAGATCGTGGGCGACCACCGCGGCAGCATTGCCTGCGAGTTTCTCGACCGGGGCACGCGCTTCGCCGTGCGCGTGCCTGCGTGGAGGGATTCCCCGCTGGCCGCGCGCAACGCGCAGCCCGCACGTTCCCAGTAGAGAGGAGACGAGATGCCGAAGACGATTCTCATCATCGACGACGAGAAGACGATTCGCTGGTCGCTGGGCGAGGCCCTGGCTACGTCGGGCTACGAGACGATCGAGGCCGACTCGGCGGCGGGCGGTATCGCGAAGTTCCGCGACGCATCACCGGATCTTGTTCTGCTCGACATGAAGCTTCCGGACGGGTCCGGCCTGGAGGTGCTGAAGACACTGAAGGGCGAGGATCCCGCCGTGCCCGTGATCATGATGACCGCCTATGCGGAGGTGGAAACGGCGGTGGAGGCGATGAAGAGCGGCGCCTACGACTTCGTGGCGAAGCCCTATTCCGCGGAGAAACTCCGCGTCACGATAGCCAACGCGCTCGAGACACAGCGCCTCAAGACCGAGATCGCGTACCTGCGCTCGACGTCCACCGGCACGTCGTTCTTCAAGCAGTTCATCGGACGCAGCCCCGCGATGTCGGAGATCTTCGACAAGATCCGCAAGATCGGGCAGAGCAAGGCCAGCACCATCCTCATCACCGGCGAGAGCGGTTCGGGCAAGGAACTCGTCGCGCGGGCGATCCACGCGTGCAGCCACGACGATCCGCGCCCCTTCATGGAGATCAACTGCGCGTCGGTGCCGGAGACGCTGCTGGAGAGCGAGCTGTTCGGCTACGAAAAGGGCGCGTTCACCGACGCCAAGACGCGCAAGAAAGGCCTGGTGGAGCTCGCCGAGGGTGGCACGCTGTTTCTCGACGAGATCGGCGAGATGGGCATCACGCTGCAGTCGCGCCTGCTGCGGGTGCTGGAGAACAAGACGTTCCGCCGCGTGGGGGGAGTCAAGGACATGACGGTCAACACCCGCATCATCTCGGCGACCAACCGCGACCTGCCGGAGGCCATCAAGGAGAAGCTCTTCCGCGAGGACCTTTACTACCGGTTGAAGGTGATTCCGCTGCACATTCCCCCGTTGCGCCAGCGCCGCGAGGACATTGCGCTCCTCGCGAATCACTTCATCGAGCGCTTCAACCGCGAGTTGGGCAAGCAGGTGGCGCCGGCGGGGGCGGACGTGATGAACCTCTTCGTCGCCTACGAGTGGCCGGGCAACGTGCGCGAGCTCAAGAACGTCATCGAGCGCGCGATGCTGCTGGACGCGCAGGATGCGCTGCTGGTATCCCACCTGCCGCCGGAGATCCGCGGTCAGGCCGGCGTGGAGATTCCGACGGTGCGCTCGTCGTCCGCGAGCGTCGCGGAAGCGTTCTTCCCGATGACGCTGCGCGACGTGGAGCGCGTCCAGATCGAGCGCACGCTCGAGCAGACCAACGGCAACAAGTCTCGCGCCGCGGCGATCCTCGGGATTTCGCGGCAGACACTGCGCGAGAAGCTGAAGACGTTCAACGGCGGAGAGCTGCCCGGCCCCGACGCCTAGTGGTCAGAATCTTCCCACCCGCGACCCGTGGAGGGCCGGGCGGCGGCCAATTGTGCCGCCACCCGGCCCTCCGTCCATCCGGACGCGTAATCCTGTAACACGCGTGGCTGCAACGGCCTGGCGGCCG
>DASTOO010000069.1:0-5911 GCA_035762505.1 Candidatus Krumholzibacteriia bacterium | reverse complement strand
TCCCGTTCTTCGGTGTCGACCCGGTGGTGCTCAGCAACGACGGCAAGGAAGCGGAGGTCGGCTACCTCGGCATTCGCAGGCCCTGGCCGGGCATGCTGCGCGGCATCTACGGCGATCCCGAGCGCTACCGGCAGACGTACTGGTCCAAATGGCCGGGCATCTACTTCGCCGGCGACGGCGCGCGCAAGGACAAAGAGGGTTACTACTGGATCGTCGGGCGCATCGACGACGTCGTCAACGTGGCCGGTCACCGGATCGGCACGGCGGAGCTGGAGAGCGCCTTCGTCGAACACAAGAACGTGGCCGAGTCCGCGGTGATCGGCGTTGCGCACGAGCTCAAGGGCCAGGCGCTGGTGGCGTTCGTGAGCCTCAAGGACGGCATCAACGGTTCCGAGGCGCTGGACAAGGAGCTCAAGGACTGGGTCGCGAAGAAGATCGGCAAGTTCGCCATTCCCGAGCGCATCGTGTTCTCGGCGGATCTTCCCAAGACCCGTTCCGGGAAGATCATGCGCAGACTCCTTCGCGACGTCGCGGAGGGAAGGGCCCTTGGCAACGTCACGACCCTTGCCGATGCCGGCGTCGTCGAGCACCTGAAGGCTCAGTACGACGAGGAGTGACGAACCGGTGCGAACCGGTTTCCACATCGACGAGGCCTACCTCCGGCATCGCACGCCCGAAGGTCATCCGGAGCGCGTCGCGCGCATCGAGCGTCTGCTCAAGCTCGCGACGCGCCCGGGTGAACTGGGTGTTACCGTCATCCCCGCATCACGTCGCGCCACCATCGACGAGCTGGCACTGGTGCACTCCCCCGTGTACGTCACCAAGATCGCCGCCGCAGCGGGGCAATCGTGCATGCTCGACCCCGACACGTACATGTCGCCCGACTCGTACGACGTGGCGTGCCGGGCCGCGGGCGGCGTGCTCGGTCTTGTCGACCGGGTGATGACCGGGAAGCTGGACAACGGGTTCGCCGCCGTCCGTCCCCCCGGGCACCACGCCGAATCCGACCACGCCATGGGGTTCTGCCTGTTCAACAACGTCGCCGTCGCGACCGCGTACGCGCTGAAGCGGTACCGGCTGGAACGCGTGCTGGTGGTGGACTGGGACGTGCACCACGGCAACGGAACGCAGCAGGCTTTCTGGGAGGAGCCCCGTGTGCTCTTCGTCTCGCTGCACCAGTATCCGTTCTACCCCGGAACCGGGGCCGCGAACGAAACCGGGGGCAAACACGCCCCGGGCCTGACCGTGAACGTCCCCATGAGTGCGGGGTGCGGTGACGCGGAATACGAGGCCGTGTTCAGGCGCGTCGTGCGTCCGGTGGCGGAGGCGTTCGCGCCCGAGCTGGTGCTGATCTCGGCCGGTTTCGACGCGCACGCCGCCGATCCCATCGGCGGGATGCGCGTGAGCGATGCGGGCTTCGACGCAATGGCGTTCGAGATGCTCGACATCGCGGGCTCGTTCGCGGGCGGGCGTTGCGTCGCGGTGCTGGAGGGCGGCTACGACCTCGACGCGCTCGAGCGCTGCGTCGAGATCGTGCTGCGGCGCATGCAGTCGCCCGACCGCCCGCGGCTCGCCGCGGGCGACGCCGGGGGCCGCGCCGCCGCCATCCTGGCGGCGGTTTTCTCCGCGCAGGCCGGGCACTGGAACCTCTGATCCCGCCGCTTCGTATGCCGCGTATCGTGAGAATCCTCGCTGCATTCGTCTGTCTGGGTCTCGCCCTGGGCGCACGCGGGGCGCGCGCCGGGCAGATGCCCTCCGACGTCGCGTCGCTGGTCGCGGCGGAGCGCGCGTTCGCGGAGATGTCGGTTACGGTGTCGATGCGCGACGCGTTCCTCGAGAATCTCGCGGACGATGGGCTCGTGTTCCGCCCCGGTCCCGTGAACGGGAAGGAGTTGTGGCGCGACCGCCCCGCCTCCAACGCGGTGCTCTCATGGGAGCCCGTGTACGCGGAGGTCGCCGAGGGGGGCGACGTCGGTTTCACGACGGGTCCGTGGGAGTTTCGTCCCGATCGCGACTCGGAGCCGGTGGCGTTCGGCCACTACGTGTCGGTCTGGCGTCGCGACGGGGACGGGCCGTGGAAGGTCGTGGCCGACATCGGCATCGACCACGCGCGCGTCGCGGACGCGCCGGTGCTTTCCTGGACCACCCGCAAGGCGTCGCGCTTGCGCACGTCGGAACCGGTCGCGCTTCTCCATGCGGCGGACGAGAGGTTCGCGCAGGCGGCGGCGGT
Organism: Candidatus Krumholzibacteriia bacterium; assembly: GCA_035762505.1. GTDB lineage: Bacteria > Krumholzibacteriota > Krumholzibacteriia > WVZY01 > JAKEHA01 > JAKEHA01. The sequence continues at coordinate 3,681 of DASTOO010000069.1, read as the reverse complement.
GGACGCCGCGAGTGCGTACCGCGCGCACGGTGTGACGGACCTGCGCCTCTACCGGGCCGGCATGCCGCCGGTCACCGGTCTCGACGCGGCGTGCGACCTGGCCGGCGCGGTGCCCGCAACGGACATGAAGCCGACGAAGGTGGATTGCGGAGGCGACGGCGAGTTCGGTTACACCATTGGATCGGTGGGCACGCCCGTTTCCGCCTGGTACCTGCGCATCTGGCGCCTCGACGAGGGCGAGTGGAAGATCGTCCTCGACGTGTTGAGTCCCGTCCCGCCGGAACGGGAGTAATCAGGGAAGCTCGGCGATCGACTCGAGAACGAGGTCGGGTTCTACACCCGAGGCAGCGAAGAGATCGTCACGGTATTTCCCGGTCTTCACAAGCACACCGCGGATTCCCGCGCGTTGCGCGCCCGCCACGTCCATGAGGGCGTCGTCACCCACCATCACCACGTCTTCCGCCGCGAGACCGATGCTCGCGAGCGCGGCGCCGAACATCTCCGCGGAGGGTTTGCCGATGACGGTCGCGGTCCGGCCCGTCGCGTACTCGAGCCCCGCGACGAGCGCCCCGATGTCCATGCGCAGCCCCTCCTCCACCTGCCAGTAGCGCCCCTTGTGCATGGCGACGATGGCCGCGCCCCCCATGACGGTCTGGAAGACGTCCTGCATGAGGGCGTGGTCCCAGGCGTCGCCGACGTCGCCGATCACGACCGCTTGCGGCTGCACGGACTCGCGGAACGAGGCGAACTCGCCGCGGATCGATTCCGCGACGACGAGGCGCACCGTGGAGATGCCGCTCGCACGGAGCCAGCGCGCGGTCGCGACGGGCGTCGTCACGAACTCCTCCGCCGCGACGTCGAGGCCCATCTCCTGCATCTTCGCAGCGAGCTGTGCGGCCGTCTTCGTGGTGGTATTGGTGACGAAGCGCACGGGAAGCCCACGCGCGCGCAGGCGCGCCAGTGCGTCCGCCGCGCCCGGCACGGGCGCCGCGCCGACGAACCACACACCGTCCATGTCGGTGAGGAGCCCGCGCACGAGCATCAGCTCGTCGCGCTTCATCCGTCCATCGCCCCGGTGATGAGCCGCGCGCCGCGCTTGCGCGTCACGTAGTTGAAGGCCCACTGCACGAGCACGAGGACCCGGTTGTCGAACTCGATGAGATACATGATGTGCACGAACACCCATACCAGCCACGCGGGGAAGCCCGCGACGCGCAGCCGGCCGAAGTCCGCCACCGCCTGGTTGCGGCCGATCACGGCGAGCTGGCCCTTGTTGACGTAGCGGAAGGGGCGATCGGCCGGAATGCGACCCAGAATGCGGCGCGCGACGTAGCGCCCCTGCTGCATCGCGACCGGGGCGACACCGGGGAGCGGCGCCCCGTCGGCATCCGCCGTGTGCGCGAGGTCGCCGATCACGTAGACGTCCGGGTGGCCGGGCAGGGTGAGGTCCGGGCTCACCATGATGCGGCCGGCGCGGTCGCGCGGGGCGGAAAGATTCTCCGCCAGCAGCGTGCCGAAGGACGCCACCGTGACGCCGGCGGCCCACAGAGTCGTCGCGGCGGCGATGGTGCTCTCGCCGCCCGCGGTCTTGATGGTGACGGCGTCGTCCGCCACCGCCGTCACCATCGCGCCGGTGCGCACCTCGGCGCCGAGCCGCTCCAGGGCGCGTGCCGCGCGCCGCGAAAGCGATTCGTGGAACGCCGGCAGAATGCGATCCCCGGCTTCCACCAGGAGGATGCGCGCGCGGCGCGGATCGAACGCGCGAAAGTCGCGCGCCAGCGTGGAGCGCGCGAGCTCGGCGATGGCGCCGGCCAGCTCGACGCCGGTCGGTCCGCCGCCGACCACGACAAACGTGAGGAGCGCGCCGAGGCGGGCCGGTGCGGGGTCCTTCTCCGCGCGCTCGAATGCGCTCAGCACGCGCTGCCGCACGTCGAGCGCGTCCTCGATGGTCTTGAGGCCGGCGGCGCGCACCGCCCAGTCGTCGTGGCCGAAGTAAGACGTGCGCGATCCCGTCGATACGACCAGCACGTCGTAGCGCTGCGGCGGGGCGTCGCGGAAGGCGACCTCCCGTTCCGCGGGGCGAATGTCGATCGCGTCGGCCTGGAGCACGCGCACGCGCGGATACCGGTTCAGCACCGCTCGAATGGGAGAAGTGATGTCGCCGGGGGAGAGGCCGCCGGTCGCCACCTGGTAGAGGAGGGGTTGAAAGAGATGGAAATTGCGACGGTCGGCCAGGGTCACGCGGGCGCCGCCCGCACCCAGCACCCGCGCCGCGTAGAGCCCGCCGAAGCCGCCGCCCAGAACGAGCACGTGCGGGTCCGTCGCGCGGGGCGGCATCTAGCCGATGCCTTCCGACCAGCCGGCGGCGGCGTCGAGCGGGAGGCGCTCTGAGGCGCGCGCCCAGACGTCCAGCACCAGCGCTCCGAGGAGGATGAACGTCGCGAGGAGGTACATCCAGGTGAGGAACAGCGCGCCGCCGGCGAGCGCGCCGTACACGGCATGTCGCTGCGAGATGTACACGGTGACGGTGGCGCCGAGCTTCTGCAGGAGCGCCCAGCCCGCGGCCACGATCAGGGCGACGACGATCGCGCGCACGAGCTGCGGGCGCCGGGCGGGAATCGACAGGTACAGAATCAGCAGGAACACGGCGAACGATCCGATCGAGAAGGCGCGCCGCGGAACGTGAAAGAGGGTCGCCAGCTCCGAGAGCCCGGGTGCCGCGAGCAGGAGCTGGAACGCGTAGTCTCCCACCGCCGCCACCGAGAAGAACAGCATCGCACCCATCACGTAGGCGAGGGTGAGGAGGCGACGGTGGAGGAAGCCGACCTTGCGCCGGGCGCCCATCGCGCCGTTGATGCTCCACTCGAGCGACTCGAACAGGCCCGCGGCGACGAAGAAGAGGGACACCAGGCCCAGCACCCCGAATCCCTGCCAGCTCTGGACGAGCGACGTGATGTTCGCCAGGACGGCCTCGCCCGCGCCCGGCGGCAGGAGGCCCAGCAGGGTGTCGTAGAGGTTGCTCTCGGTGACGGGCTGGTTCTTGAAGACGAACCCCGCCACCGCGGTGGTAATGAAGAGAAACGGGATCAGCCCGAGGAGCAGATGAAACGCAAGACCGGCGGCCATCAGCGGCACGAGGCGCTGGCCGAACAGTACCCGGGTCTCATGGATGACCCGGCCGGTGGTGATCAGTGTCTGGAGCAGCGTGATACCTCGCGGGAACGTGCAACGAGAGTATCGCGCACGCGCCGCGCTCGCAACGAGTTTCCTTCGCGGCGAGAAAAGAGAAAACGCCCCGCCGCGGGGCGGGGCGCCTTCGGGTCCCGGTTGCCGCGGGAGCCTATTCTTCCCAGCTCAGCACGCCGCTCTGGTACTCCGTCACCCGCGTCTCGAAGAAGTTCTTCTCCTTCTTGAGGTCGATGACCTCGCTCATCCAGGGGAAGGGATTGGCGACATTGTACAGCTTCGGCAGGTTGATCCGCTCCAGGCGCCGGTCGGCGATGTAGCGGACGTACTGGTTGATCGCGTCCGCGTTCAGGCCGAGGATGCCGCGGGGGAGGCAGTCGGAGGCGTAGGCCGACTCGAGCTCGACCGAGCGCCGGATGTTGGCGACGAGGGTCGCCTGGAAGTCCTCCGTCCAGATGGACGGGTTCTCCATCACGATCGTGTTGATGAGGTCGC
>DASTOO010000068.1:0-3613 GCA_035762505.1 Candidatus Krumholzibacteriia bacterium | reverse complement strand
GCCGGCGGCAGGCCGGCGACCTCGCGGCGCAGGCGCACGCGCGGCGAGAAGATGGCGAGGGAAACGCCGGCCAGGATCATCACCGCCCCCACCGCGACGCGCGCCGATATGGTCTCGCCGAGAACGGCCCAACCCACCAGTACGGCGATGATGGGGATGATGAACGTCTGGTACGACACCACCGTCACGCTCAGGTGCTGCATCACGAAGAAGAAGAGGGCGAACGCGGTCACGGATCCCGCGACGGCCAGGTATACGATCGTGGCCCAGGTGACGGCGTCGAAGCGCAGCGAGCCGGGTGCTTCGAGCGCGAGGGCGAGCAGCCAGGTGACCGTTGCGCCGGTCGAGAACGGCACCAGCAGCGAGGCGACGGGGTGGTAACCGTGCGCCCAGCGCTTGGTGGCCACCGAGCCGACGCTGGCGGCCAGCATGCTGCCGGTCACGGCCGCCGCGCCGAGGGCCTGGGCGCGACCGACGTGCAGGCTGTCGGAGAAGATGACGGCGACGCCGAGCATTCCCGCCGCGATGCCGGCGATCTTCCGCGGCGTGAGGCGCTCGTTCATGGTCACGCGCGCGATGAGCGCCACCACCAGCGGCATCGCGGCGTAGAGAACCGCGGCGAGCCCCGAAGAAATGTGCTGCTCTCCGTAATAGACGAGCGTGTACGGGAGGACGATGTGAAAGAAGCCGAGGAACACGCCGACGCGGAAAAAGCGCCGCTCCGCCGGGAGGCCGATCCCGCGCACGCGTAGGATCACGAAGACGATGGCGGCTGCGAGAGTCATGCGCACGGCGATGCTTGTCAGCGGCGGAGCGCCGCGCAGGCCCACCTTGATGGCCATCCACGTCGAGCCCCAGATGAGGCACGCGCCGAGATAGGCCGCGACGACAACGGTACGGGAGGGAGTCAACAGGTTCACCGCCGCGCCGTTCCGGCGCGAAGCGAGAACATAGCCGAGAATCCACCCGCGCGTCCAACCCCGAGACGCGGTGCGGATCAGGGCAGGATCGGATCCCTGCGGGCGCCCGGCCTAACCGCGTTTCGGGGCGGGCGTTACGGTCGCGGGCGCACGCCGGTTGACACCCGGGGCACGATCGGGTACCATAAGGCACGATAAATCAACAGCTTTACGCGAGAGGATCGCATCGGACCTAACTGGTAACGGCTCCTCCATTGAGACGTCCCCATCCCGCCCTGATCGCCGTGCTCGCGGCGACGGCGGCCGTGCACCTGGCGGTCGCCGTGCTGGATTTCGGCACGCTCGCGCGCAACGGCTTCCTCTACGACGACAGTTTCTACGCGTTTCAGATCGCGCGGAACATCGCGCACGGCCACGGCCCCAGCTTCGACGGCGTCCACCTGACCAACGGGTTCCAGCCGCTGTACGTCGGGCTTCTCGTACCCATCTATCTCGTCGCGGGTGACAGCCCGACGCTCCCGGTGCACACGGCACTCGTGATGTCGGCGCTGCTTACCGTCGGCACCGCGCTCCTGCTGTACCGGCTCATTGCCCGGCGCGCCAGTGCCGTCGCCGCGCTCGCCGCGACGGCCGCGTGGGCGTTCTCTCCTATCGTGACACGGCAGAGCGCGAACGGACTGGAGACGGCGCTCGCCGTCTTCATGCTGGCGGTTTCGGTGACGTGGTACCTGGAACGGATCCGCTCCGTGGCGCAGCCGCCGCGGCGCCACTTCGCCATCATGGGTGCGCTCCTGGGCGCAGCCTTCCTCGCGCGCGCGGACCTGGCGTTTCTCGCCCTGGCGATGAGCCTCGACTACCTGATGGTGCTGCGCGCCCGGCGCGCCCCCGCGCGCTGGCGCGCGGACTTCGCCGCGGCCGCCGGCATCGGCACCCTGGTGTGCCTCCCGTGGCTCGTGTACGGCGGCATCGCCATCGGCATCCCGATCCCGGAGAGCGGGCGCGCGACACGGTACCTGTCCATCGCGTACGCGCCCTTCTTCGATCTGGGCGGGCCGTCGCTGGTGAGCGAAGGTCCGTCGCTCGATTTCGTCGCGGCGCACGCGGCGCGCTCGGTGGAGACGCTGAAGGTGATTCCGGCGCTCCACCCGTTCTTCCGCGGCTTGCAGAAGCTCGGTCAGCGCGCTCCGGCGGGCGGGATCGTGGACGCATTCTCGAACGTGCTCGAGGTCCTGGCGCTGGCGGGATTCGCGGCGTGGTGGCTCCGGGGGCGCCGCGCGCGGGGCGGAAACGGGGGGCGCGAGTTCGACTTCCTTCTGCTGGTGGTGGTGATGCTCATCGCCGCCTACTCCACGTACGTATTCGGGATCTTCTTCTTCCTGCGCTACTACTATCCCGTCTATTTCATCGGTGCGATCTTCACCGGCTTCGTCCTGAACGACCTCATCGCATGGATCCAGTCGCGCCCGCAGAGCGTGCGCCGCGCCGCCATGGCGTTGAGCGGCGTGCACGCGGCGGCGCTCCTGTTCATGGGCTACACGAGCGCGTTCCGGACGACGCCGGTGTACGGATTCTACGACGCGGCTCGGTGGGTCGCGAGCCACACCGACGCATCGGAGACGATCGGCGTGTTCCAGGGCGGTGCCATCGGCTATCTGTCCAACCGGCGCGTGGTGAATCTGGACGGGAAGGTCAATCGCGAAGCGTTCGAGGCGTTGCGCGGGCGCCGCATGAACGAGTATGTGCGCGGTTCGGGCATCGACCTCGTGATGGACAGTGAGCGCGTGCTGAACCTGTTTCTCGGCCCCTGGTCGGACGCGGAACGACAGCGTATCGAGATCGACAGCTTCTTCCATGGCGGCGAACACGGAATGCCCGGTTGGATCGGGTACCGCGTGTCGCCGTTGCGCGGCATGAACGCCGCGGCACCCGGTGGGTCCGCTGCGCGCTCCGCGCCCGAGCGCGGCCCCTGAGCCTTTTCGGCGTCAGTCGTCCCGCAGGATTCTCTCCCGCGGCGCCGTGATGCACGCGGCGCCGTTTTTCTTTCCCAGAACCGGCAGGCAGCGGGGAATGACGTCCATCGCGAGTGGCGTCGCCCGGCGACCGAGGTACTCGCCGTCGATATGGATCGGAAACGGCCGCGCCGCGGCGATCGTCACGCGGGCGCCGCGGTGGAAGGCGAGCCCGCGGCTCTTCGTGTGCGCGCCGCGCAGCGTGCGGGGTAGGATGGTCAGCATGCGCCAGCGCGGCATGCGCTCAGCGGTGAAGACGTCGATGAGTCCGTCGTCGGGGCGGGCGGCGGGGTTGAGGTAGAAACCGCCCCCCGCGCGGGGGCCGTTCGCCGCCGAGACGAGCAGATAGTCGCCCTCGATCGCGGGCGCGTCGTCGATCGTGATCGTGTAGCGGATGCTCTCGTACGACGCGAGCGCCTTCACCACCGCGAGCAGATACAGCGGAAGTCCGCGCAGCCGGCGGATCGAAAGGCTGTGGTAGGTGACGAGCGCCTCGAATCCGATTCCGACGCTGTTGGCGCAGTACCGGTCACCACACCGCACCACGTCCAGCCGCCAGCCCATGCCCTCGCGAACGAGCGCCGCCAGGTCGTCCGCGGTGGAGGGACCGTTCACCATGGACGCGAAATCGTTGCCGGATCCGGTCGGAACGACGACAATGGGCACCGGACGGGGCATGAGCCC
>DASTOO010000067.1:0-3132 GCA_035762505.1 Candidatus Krumholzibacteriia bacterium | reverse complement strand
CGATCGTCGACGAGGCGCTGGAGAGCATACGGAGTTTCAAGGAGGTACTCGCGGAGGGGACATTGGAGGAGAAGAAGGAGCTGTTTGCGTTGATGGTGGAGAGGATCGATGTCGATCCGGTAGGGCGCGTCGCCCGCTGCTACATACGAAAATTCCCGGCACCGAGTCTCCTCGGCACCGGGAATCTTTTGCAAGTGGTAGCGGGGGCAGGATTCGAACCTGCGACCTTTGGGTTATGAGCCCAACGAGCTACCAGACTGCTCCACCCCGCGACAATTCTTTCGAGCCTGTAGTGTCGCCCAGCGGGGGACTCCTGTCAAGCCCCGCGCGGCACGAAAAGCACTGTTTTTTCTGATGTTACGGCTAGTTCGACTTCGCCGGCTCGGTCGGGACCAGTTTGTAGACCCGGTCGCCCGGCTGGATATAGCCGTAGCGCTCCCGGCCCGTCTTCTCGATGTAGAACGGGTCGCTCTCCAGGCGCGCGATCTCCGTCTCGAGCAGCGCCGCATTGTGCTGGAGCTCCGCGATGTCACGATCCAGACCCGCGCGCTCGTGGCGGAGCATCGCAATCCGGATCGCACCGCCGTCCCCGAGCACGAACGCGTAGATCACGCCCGCGAGAATGAGGAAGAGGAAGAACCGCTGCACCGGGGCGCTCACCACCACCTGGTGGCGGTAGAAGTTGCGGAGGAACGGCCCGACACTCCCGCCGTTCGTCACCACCGAGGTGCCCATGCTGTGCGCGCGCGGCTTGTAGTCCTGAAACTCGCCGCGCTTCTCGACCTCGTTCTCGCGATCGTATTCCCAGTAGCGCGCCATGGTCCTCCGCGGGTCGCTCAGCCGAGCGATGGAAACGCCGACATGCCCGGATAGATCGACACCGAGCCCAGCTCTTCGTCGATGCGCAAGAGTTCGTTGTACTTCGCGATGCGCTCGCTGCGGCACAGACTCCCCGTCTTGATCTGGCCCGCGTTCGTCGCCACCGCGAGGTGCGCGATGGTGGTGTCCTCGGTCTCGCCGCTCCGGTGCGAGATCACGCACGAGTACCCGGACGACTTCGCCGCGTCGATGGTGCGGAGCGTTTCGCTCAACGTCCCGATCTGGTTCAGCTTGATGAGAATGGCGTTGGCGACACCCGCCTCGATGCCGCGGCGCAGGCGCTCTTCGTCGGTCACGAAGAGATCGTCGCCGACGAGCTGCACGCGTTCGCCGAGCGCCTTGGTAAGCATCGCCCAGCCCTCCCAGTCGTCCTCGGCGAGGCCGTCCTCGATGGAGACGATGGGGTACTTCTTCACCCATTCGCCGTAGAATTTCACCATTTCGTCGGACGACAGCACCTTGTTGTCACCCTTGAGCGCGTAGCGGCCGTTCTCGTAGAACTCGTTCGAAGCCGCGTCGATCGCGATGCAGATGTCCTTGCCCGGCGTGTAACGCGCGTGCGTGATTCCTTCCAGCAGCACCTCGATCGCCTCTTCGTTGGAGCGCAGGTTGGGCGCAAAGCCGCCCTCGTCGCCGACCCCCGTCGCGAGGTCTTTGTCCTTGAGGTACTTCTTCATCGCGTGGAACGTCTCCGCGCCCATGCGCAGGCCCTCGGAGAAGTTCGGCGCGCCTACGGGCACGAGCATGAATTCCTGGATGTCGACGTTGTTGTCGGCGTGCGCTCCACCGTTGATCACGTTCATGAGCGGTACGGGGAGGACGCGGGCGAACACGCCGCCGATGTGCTGGTAGAGGGGGAGGTTCATCGCCTCGGCCGCCGCGCGGGCCACCGCGATCGACACGCCGAGAATCGCGTTGGCGCCCAGGCGCGACTTGTTGGGGGTTCCGTCCAGCTCGATCATGAGCTGGTCGATGTAGCCCTGGTCGATGGCGTCGAGGTCGATGATCTCGGGGCCGATCACGTCGTTCACGTGGGCGACGGCGCGGGTCACACCTTTACCCTGGTAGCGGGTCGTCTCGCCGTCCCGCAATTCCAGCGCCTCGTGGCGCCCGGTCGAGGCGCCGGATGGAACGGCCGCCCGGCCGAGGGCGCCGCCGTCCAGGCCTATGTCGACCTCAAGCGTGGGGTTCCCCCGCGAGTCCATGATCTCGCGGGCGTGGACGTATTCGATCACAGTCATGTTGTTCTCAATCCCGGGGAAAGAAGTGATCTGAACTGTAGAAACCGCGCCGGAAATGTGTCAACATAAATCACTTTCAGCGCTTGGGGTTTTGGCCCCGGCCTGACATCCGAACGGCCTCGCATGACATCGGGCTCTTCGCGCGGGCGTGCCGCAGCGCGCGGGAACCCGCACACCATGACCAGCCGGTAAGGGCGCCTGGAGCGTCGTGATATCGGTGCGCGCGCGGAAACGCGGGCGCGGCACGCCAGTGTCCATCGACACGTTTCGCCGTGAGAGAAGAGGACATTCAGCTCGTCGCGAGAGCGCGCGCCGGTGACGAACGCGCGTATCGAGCGTTGCTCGATAAGTACGAGCGCGCCGTGTTCAGCATCTGCCTGCGCATGGTGCGCAACCGCGATGAGGCCGCCGACCTCGCGCAGGAGTCCTTCATCAAGGTCTTCGGCTCGCTTGACCGCTACAACGCGGCGTACGCCTTCTCGAGCTGGCTCTTCAAGATCACTTCGAATCTCTGCATCGACTACCTGCGCAAGCGCCGGATCGACACGCTCCCCATGGACCAGCCGATCGACGGGGACAAGGGCGAGATCCAGCGCCAGTACGCCGCCCCCGACCCCACCCCGGACGAGTCGCTGGACCGGCGCGAGAAGATGGCCCGGCTGGAGTCGGCCATCGCCGCCCTCCCCGAGCACTACCGGATCATGCTGATCCTCCGCCATCAGGAGGACCTGTCGTACGAGGAGATCGCGGACCACCTCGCGATCCCGCTCGGCACCGTGAAGGCCCGGATCCACCGGGCCCGCGAAATGCTCAAGGGCCTGCTCGGAAACGCGGAGTTCCTGTCGTGAGGCGACGATATAACATGTTGTCAGTAAATATGATGTATATTTGCGCGCGTGGCCGGTGGAAACGTCACCCCGCCGGCGAACCTTTGGGCCGTTTTTTCGTAGACTTCAATCGGTTCCACCCCGGGCACGCGGGTGATGGACCAGGAGGCACCCCACGATGAAGC
>DASTOO010000066.1:0-9428 GCA_035762505.1 Candidatus Krumholzibacteriia bacterium | reverse complement strand
CAGCGCCTCTTCGAGCAGCGCATCGGAAGTCGAGTAGCGCGGGTAATCCGCGCTCATGACGGTGGTGGAAATGCCGACGACGCGCGGCGGTCCCGACGCGCGCTCGGCGTCCCGCGTCAGAGGGTGGGGTTCGTGGGGCTTCTTCTTGCGCTTGTTGAACGGCGCCGCACTGATCTGGACGCGGCCCTCGTGCACACGCACGCGGTAGGCGGGAACGGCGTCCTCTTCGAAACCGGGTTCCCCGTGCCCCTGGATGCGGTGGAATCGCCACTGGTGCCACGGACAGACGATCAGGTCGCCCTCGAGCAGGCCTTCCCCGAGCGGGCCACCCGCGTGGTTACAGTTACCGCTCACCGCGCCGAACTCGCCCTCCCGGTACGAGAGAGCGATGCGCCGGCCGTCGAGCACGATCTGCTGCAGAGCGCGCTGCGAAAGCTCCGCTGCGTCCCCTGCGTCGATCCAGCGTTCCGGCTGCTGTGGCTGCTGCGGCACGTCGTCTCCCGCGGCGAAGCCGCCCTACCAGCTCCGGCCCTTCCGGCGCGTACGTCGGCTGCGGGGCGCAGGTTTCGATCCGCCCGAACGCGGCGCCGCGGGCGACGACGACGAGGGCCGCGACGGGGATTTCCCGGCACGGGAGCCGCTGCCGCTGCTCCGGCTCCGGCCGGAACCGTGCGCCGGGGGACGGCCTCCCGCCGTCTTCGGGCGCCGCTCCACGCGCCGCTCGGTGTTCGAAAGCTCGAGCTTCCGTTCCGGCCGCGCGCTGTAGTCGAAGTCGGGGACGATGACCCGCGGGAGACGTTTTCCCAGCACGCGCTCGATGCGGCGCAGATCCGCCTCCTCCTGCGGGGAGACGAAGGTGAACGCGTCGCCCGTCATCTCGGCGCGCGCGGTGCGACCCACGCGGTGAATGTAATCCTCGGGCGCCTTGGGCACGTCGAAGTTGATCACGTGCCCGAGCTCCTCGACGTCGATGCCGCGCGCCGCAATGTCCGTCGCGACGAGCACCCGGTGCCGTCCGCTCTTGAAGCCGGCGAGGGCCTGCGTCCGCTGGTTCTGCGAGCGGTTGCCGTGGATGCGCTCCGCCGAAACGCCCCGCTTCACGAGGAAGTCGGCCACGCGGTCGGCACGGTGCTTGGTGCGCGTGAAGACCAGGGCGTCCTCCAGGTCACCTCGCTGCAGCAGCGCCGCGAGCAGATGTGGCTTCAGCTCCTGCGTCACCGGGTACACCGCCTGCGTGATTCCCACCGCCGGGCCGCTTTGCCGCGCGAGATTGATCGCCACGGGGTTCTTCAGCATGCGATGCGCGAGGTCGCCGATCGGCGCGGGCATGGTCGCGCTGAAGAAGAGCGTCTGCTTGCGCGGCGGAACGTGCCGGAGGATCCTCTGGATATCGGGCAGGAAGCCCATGTCTAGAATGCGGTCGGCCTCGTCGAGGACGAGATACTCGAGACCCCGCATCTTCGCGTAGGGATAGCCGAAGTGATCCAGCAGGCGTCCGGGGGTGGCGATGATGACGTCCGCACCGCTCCGGAACGCATGCTCCTGCGGGCCCATGCCGACGCCCCCGTACACCGCCGCTCCGGTGATGCCGGTGTGCACCGCGAGGTCATTCATGTCCTCGAGAATCTGGGCGGCCAGTTCCCGCGTCGGCGTCAGAATGAGCGCGCGCGTCGTACCGCGCTTCTCCGCGATGAGTTGATTCAGGATGGGAAGCAGGAACGCGACCGTCTTGCCGCTCCCCGTCATTGCGCAGGCCAGCACGTCGCGGCCTTCGAGCGCGGGCGGAATCGCATCCGCCTGGATCGGGGTGGGGCGCTGGAAGCCGAGCTCCTTGACGCCCCGGAGGAGACTCGCATGCAACTTGAAACTCGAGAATGGCAAGAAATCCGCCTTTCGGGAACGGTAATCCTGTAGAGACCGGAATGATCCGGACCCATACTAGCACACGGCGGCGGACCGTGGAGCGCGAACCAAGGAGACGCCGTCAGCGGGCGCGGCCGGAACGGGATTCGAAGACGTGGACGATGACCCCGATGGAGGCGCCGATGATGGCGATGGGCATGCCCAGCATCGCAAGCGGGCCGAGGCCGATGGGGTTTCCGTCCGAGGGACCGAACACGATGTAGAGGAGCAGCGGGAGCCAGCAGAGGAACCCGAGGCAGAGGCCGACCACCATGATGCGGTGGCCGGCCGGGGCGTCCCGGCGGAACAACCAGCCGACCACGCGTGCGAACACTTCCTCGGCGTTTCTCATGACGGGCAGGGTCCTCCTCCCCGCTCACTCTAGCGAATTGTGTGCCCGAACGGGGTCAGCGCCAGCGCGGCCAGCTTGCCGTGCTGCTTCGCGAAGGGAATGCCCACGATCGTGATCGCGCACAGGAGCCCGAAGACCAGGTGTGTCAGGACGAGCCAGATCCCGCCCGCGAAGAACCACAGGATGTTCATGAAGACCGAGAGGCCGCCCGACGCCGCGGGCGTGCCGTCGACGCTCCTTCCGAACGGCAGCAGGGCCAGCATCGCGAGCTTGAAGCATTGAACCCCGAACGGAATCCCGATGAAGGTGAGGCAAAGGAGAAGGCCACCGACCACGTATTCGATGAACAGAAGTGTCCCACCGCCGAGCACGATCCAGAGGAGGTTGCCGAGAGCGCTCAACACCGCCCCACTTTCGCAATGAGCTCCCGTTTCTCCGCGACAGGCATGCGTTTGATCTCGCTCTCGCGCCGGAGTGCGGCGCCCCGGTCTGTCACCGGCTCGACGTAGACGAGATCCACGGGCAGGCGCGCGCGTGTGTAGCGCGCGCCCCGCCCGGCGTTGTGGTCGGCGAGGCGCTTCTCCGTGTCGGTGGTGACGCCCGTGTACAGCGTCCGGTCGGCGCAACGGAGGATGTAGACGAACCAGCTCATGTCACCGGGCGCAGGTGAATTCACGGCTGAGGCGTGAAGAAGCAAACAGCGCGGCTTCCACCAGTGTACCCTGAATGAAACAACCATCTCCGCCGTCGCAGCCGGCCGCAGCGCTCAGGCCGATTACCACTGCGCTCATGAGTGCTTTCACGATGTTCCCTTCTCCGCGGCTCATGGCTAGTGCGCGAAGCACCCGCACTGGCCGCGCACGTAGCCGTGCGCTTCGCCGTGCCAGATGAACGCGTCGCTTGCGCCCGGCGTCTCCCAGAAGAACGGGAGACGCTCCTTCGCGCGGTTTCCGACCTCGTTCATGGTACGAGCGTCGTAGATGCGCCCGTTGATCATCGTGTACGCGATCTTCTCGCTGTTGTGGATGTCGTCCAGCGGGTTGGCGTCGAGCACCACCAAGTCCGCGAGCTTCCCCGCCTCCAGCGACCCGATCTCATGCTCCATCCCGATGTACCACGCTCCGCGCCACGTCGCGCAGCGCAGCGCCTCCATGTTGGTCATGCCACCCTGGGTGAACATCCACAACTCCCAGTGGGCGCCCAGTCCCTGCAGCTGCCCGTGCGCGCCCAGCTGGACGCTCGCGCCCGCGTCGATCAGGTCCTTGCAGTTTTTCGCGAGCGCCATGTGGTTGAACTCGTCGTCCGGAACCATCGTGCGCCGGCGTGATCGCTCGTCCACCACCGGGCGCGGTGTGAAGGTGAGCAGGCGCTCGTTCTCCCACACGTTCGTCTTCTGGTACCAGTAGTTCTCGCCCCACAGCCCGCCGTAACCCACGACGAGGGTCGGCGTGAGCCCGGTGGCGCTCGCCCCCCACAGCGTCTTCACGTCCCTGTATATTGGTGCGATGGGGATGGTGTGCTCCACGCCGGTGTGCCCGTCCAGCACCATCGTCAGGTTGTGGAAGAAGAACGAGCCGCCCTCCGGCACCACCATCATCTCGAGCTCGCGTGCGGCCTTTATCACCTGCTGGCGCTGGTTGCGGCGCGGCTGGTTGTAGCTCTTCACCGAGAACGCGCCCACCGCCTTCATGCGGCGCAGGTGCGAGCGCGCGTCGTCCAGGGAGTTCACCACGGCCTTGAAGTCGCCGTCGGCGCCGTAGAGAATCGTGCCGGTCGAAAACACGCGCGGACCGACCAGCGCGCCCGCCTTCACCATCTCCGAGTTCGTGAACACCGTCTCGGTCGGGTTGGAGGGGTCGTGGGTGGTGGTCACCCCGAATGCGAGGTTGGCAAGGTACTGCCAGCTCTGCGCGGGGGTGATGTCCGGGTGCCACATGTGCGCGTGCACGTCGATGAGTCCCGGCATGATCGTCTTCCCGGAGCAGTCGATCACGTGCGCCCCCTTCGGCACCTCCGGCGACGCGCCCACCGCCCGGATGCGGTTGCGCTCCAACACGATCGTTCCGCTTTCGATCACTTCGTCGCCCTTCATCGTGATGATGCGCGCGTTGGTCAGCGCGACGACACCGGCCGGCACGTCGGCGTCCAGGACGAGGCCGACGGCGATTCCCGTCGTGTCCGGCGGCGCGATGGAATCCGGGGCGCCGGGCACGAAGTCGAAGCTCTCCGCGATGGCGCGGGAGAAATACTCGGGCCCGATGGTCCAGTGCAGCTTCCTGCTGTCCGACGACCAGTGCAGGGAGCTCCCGGCATCGCGCGTCACCTGCTTGACGGGGACGGCCTTGAGCTTGCCCGAGAGGTCGACCTCCTTCCCGGTCTTCGGGAACGGAATGATGTAGGCCTGGAAGAGCTCGGTGAACGCGAGCCACTCTTCGTCCGGGCTGGGAACGAACTGGTTGGCGTACTTGGACGAGAAGATCGTACGCTCGTCGCCGCCGTCCAGGCGCACACTCTTGTACGCCTGCTTGTTGTCCTCGATATACTCCACGAAGTAGACGCGCTTCCCGTCCCGGCTGAAGCGTGGATTGCTCCCGCTCTCGCGGATGAGGGTTGCCTCGCCGCCCTCGGCCGGCATCCAGTACAGCCCGGGCTCGGTGCCGTGCGTGAAGCCGAGGACCTCGTTGCCGCCGCCGCGGTCGAACACGACCTGCGAGCCATCCGCGGAGTAACTCGGGGCGTAGTAGAACCCGGGGCGCGTGGTGAGCGTCTTCATGCCGCCGCCGTCGAGGCGCACGCGGTTGATCGACCCCGCATTGTCGTTGCTCCACGTCGTGTAGACGATCCACTTCCCGTCGGGACCGAACGAGGGGTAGTATTCCCAGCGCTCGGCCTTCGTGACGCGCGCCGGTTTCCCGTCCGGGAGCTGCTTCTTCCACAGGTGGCCCACGGCGCTGAACACGAACCACTTTCCGTCGGGCGACGTCGCCCCGTGGCGGATCATCTTCGCCTCGAAGGTCGCCGGGCTCACGTCCTGCCGGAAGCGGAGCGCGTCGTGCACCACCTGCGTCGCGTGCGCCTCGAACGGGATGTTGGCCGCGTTGCGCGATGCGACATCGACCCGCCAGATCTTCCCCTGCGCCCAGATCACGATCGATTCCCCGTCCGGCATCCACTGGAAATTCGGATACACGCCGAAGGTCGCCCAGGTTTCCATCTGGTCGTGGCTGAGGCCGTCCCACGTCGGATACTGCGCGCCGGAAGCGAGGTCCTGCACGTAGAGGACGCTCTTCGCGCGCACGCGATGGACGTAGGCGATCCGCTTTCCGTCGGGCGAGACCTGGGGGCGCACCGCGCCACCCGGACCCGACACGATGTTCTTGATCTCGCCCGTCTCGCGATCGACCCGGCGGATCACATAGATGGTGCTGTTCGGGTCCTTGTTGTACTGGAAGTACTGCCCCGAGCTCATGTCCTCGCTGAAGTAGACGTAGCGCCCGTCGGGCGACACCCAGGGTTCGCCGACGTCCTGCTGGTCGTTGCGCCGCTTGGTGATCTGTAGCCCCTCGCCGCCGGTCACGTGGTAGAGCCACATCTCGCCCGCGCCGAGCGAGCGCGTGCTGGTGAAGTGCTTCTTCGCGACGATGTAGTTTCCGTCCGGTGTCCACACGCCGTTGTTCACCAGGCGGAAGTCCTCCTTCGTCACCTGCCTCGGGTCCGAGCCGTCGCGGTTCATGATCCAAACGTTGTCGGCGCCGTCCTTGTCCGACGTGTAACTGATACGCTTCCCGTCCGGCGCGAAACGCGGCTGCACTTCGTAGGCCGGCCCGCCGCGGAGCAGGGTCGCCTGGCCGCCCGCGACCGGCATGATGAAGATGTCGCCCAGGAGGTCGAAGGCGATCTCCTTTCCGTCGGGACTGACATCGAGGTTCATCCACGTCCCCTCGTCGGTCGTGATGTCGACGGTCTTCGTCGGGCCGAACGCCGCTTCGACGTCCCACTTCTTCTTGTCGTCTTTCCCGGGGTCGGCGGCGTTCGCGACTCCGGTGACGAGAAGGGCGAAGGCGCTGAGGGCGTGGAGGATCCTGGCAAACATCGGGGCGCTCCTTGGGTAGTGGGTGCCGGGGTCGGTTTCCGGGTTCGGCTGACGGGCAGTGTAATGCAGGGCGGCGGGTGAATTCAAACGGGCATCGACCCCTCGATTGCGGCGCCGCTCAGGCGGACCGCTTCGCAACGTCGGGAACCTCTTTACGCGCGTATCATCGCGAGCATCATCTTGAAGCGCCGGACCGCCTTGACCGCGTGCGGCTGCCCGCCGGGCATGATGATGGCGTCGCCCTGCTCGAGATGGTGCGCCGCGCCGGCAATGGTGATCTCGACCTCACCGTCGAGAACGTGCACGAGCGCGTCGTGCGGAACCGTGTGCTCGCTCAGTTCCTGGCCCTCGTCGAAGGCGAAGAGCGTTAATGACCCCTTGGGCTGCTTCAGGAGGGTACGGCTCACGACCGCGCCATCTTGATAAGAGACCAGGCCGGCGAGCGGCCGCGGCCGGGCGTGGATGTCTTCCTGCGCGTCCATGGTCAGGCTTCTTCTGCGCGGCGTCAGCTCGCGCGCGGGATCGGGAATGTGGTCATCTCGCTCCGTTTCTGGTTGCAGGAGAATAATCCGGAACATTCCCACCGAGCACGATGTCGCGCGTCACCACCCAAACGCCCGCCTCATCCCTGGCAGGCCTGGAAAGACCGCTGCCGCCCCGGCGATCGGTGCGCGAGCGGCCGCGCTGCGAGAGGCGCGGATCGTCCTCGAAGTTGATGTCGTCGATCCAGTACGTGCAGCGCCCCACCTCGATCACGTGCATATGCACGTGCGCGGGGATCGTGGTCCCGGGATAGCCCGCGGGGCGGATCGTGTCGAAGACGTAGCGGCCGTCCTCGTCGCTCTGCGCCCACCCGCGCAGCCTCCCGTGTCGCACGCCGTAGCGCGCGTCGCGCGGATACTCGCCCCGGTCGTCGGTGTGGTAGGCGTAGACGATGACACCCGGGACCGGCCGGCCCTCCGCATCGAGCACGGTGCCTTCGATACGCATCGCCTCTCCCGGCTCGCTCTCGGGGGCGATGCGGGTCCGCGACGGGATCTCCGCCGGGAGTCCCTCGAAGACCCACTCGCATCCCTCGCACGGCCCGCCGACCACGGGCTCGCGCCCGCGCTCGGAGCGGGCGTCCACGGCGGGAATAAGAACGGAAAGCACGACGGTCTGAACCAGTATCGTCGATCGAAGCATGGTCCTCCGCAGGGACGCGCTATGAATCCGTGTTCAGACCGCGCCGCTCGAGCAGCGGTGCGATCTCCGGCTCGCGCCCGCGGAACTTCTTGTACAGCGTCATGGGCTCGTCGGTGCCGCCCGCGGCGAGGATGTACTTGCGGAACTTGTCGGCGGTCTTCCTGTCGAAGAGTCCCGCTTCCTTGAACGCCTGGAACGCGTCTGCGTCCACCACTTCCGCCCAGATGTAGCTGTAGTAGCCAGCGGAGTACCCGCCCGCGAATATGTGACGGAAGTAGGTGCTCCGGTAGCGCGGCACGATCTCCGGGATCAGACCGATCGCGTTGAGGCGCTGCGTCTCGAACGCGATGACGTCGGCGGGCGCCTCGTCCTGCAACGTGTGCCAGTCCATGTCGAGGTAGGACGCGGCCAGGTACTCGACCGTGGTGAACCCCTGATTGAACAGCTTCGCGTTGCTCATCTTCGCCAGCAGATCGTCGGGGATGGCGGCGCCGGTCTGGTAGTGCCGGGCGTAGGTCTTGAGGACCTCGGGCTCGGTCGCCCAGTTCTCGATGACCTGCGATGGCATCTCCACGAAGTCACGGGCGACGTTCGTGCCGGCCAGGCTGCCATACGTGACGTCCGAGAGCATGCCGTGCAGCGCGTGCCCGAACTCGTGGAACAGGGTGGCCACTTCGTCCAGCGACAGGAGGGCCGGCTCGTCGGCCGTCGCCCGCGACACGTTGGACACGTTCACGATGATGGGAACAACGCGCTTCCCTGCCTCGCGCTTCTGCTGGCGGTATTCGCTCATCCAGGCGCCGTTGCGCTTGCCCGCGCGCGGGTGATAATCCACGTAGTAGATGGCGAGGAGCGACCCGTCGGCGTCCTTCACCTCGAACGTGCGGACCTCCTCGTGGTACTTCGGCAGATCGAAGCGCTCCTCGAAGGTGATGCCGAAGAGCCTGGTCGCGGTCTCGAACGCGCCCTTGCGGACATTGTCCAACACGAAGTAAGGGCGCAGCACGGCGTCATCGAACTCGTAGCGCTGCTTCTTCACCTTCTCCGCGTAATACCACCAGTCCCAGGACGATCTTGAAGTCCCCGCCCTCGGCGTCCACCATGGCCTGCATCGCCTCGCGTTCCGAGACGGAGCGCGCCAGCGCGGGGTGCCAGAGCTTGTCGAGGAGCTCGTACACCTGCTCGGGCGTCTTCGCCATGTTGTCGTCCAGCTCATAGGCCGCGTGGCTCTTGTAACCCAGCAGCCCGGCGCGGCGCGCGCGGAGCGTCGCCTCTTCCTTGAGGATCTCCTTGTTGTCGAACTCGTCGCCGTGGTTACCGCGCTCGCAATAGGCGCGGTAGATCTCCTCCCGCAGGGCGCGATTTTCGGCGTAGGTGAGGAACGGGATCAGGCTCGGCTTGTGCAGCGTGAACACCCACTTCCCCTCCTTCCCGGCCTCTTTGGCCGTGTGCGCGGCGGCCTCGATGTCGTTCTTCGCCAGGCCGGCGAGATCGCCTTCCTTCTCGACCACCAGCTGGTAGCGATTCTCCTCCGCGAGGATGTTCTCGCCGAACTTGAGTGACAGCACCGACAGCCGCTCGTTGATCTCGCGGAATTCCTGCTTGTCCGCATCGGAGAGGTTCGCCCCGCCGCGGATGAACCCCTTGTACGTTTCCGTGAGTAGTCGGCGCTGCTCCGGCGTGAGCTTGAGCTTGTCCCGCTTGTCATACACGGCCTTGACGCGGGCGAAGAGCCTGGGATCCAGATAGATGTCGTCGTTGAGCGCGGAGAGTTTGGGCGCGACGTCGCGCGCGATTCCCTGCATCTCGTCGTTGGTCTCGGCGGAGTTCAGGTTGAAGAACACGTCGCCCACGCGCGTGAGGAGCCTGCCGCTCTTCTCCATCGCTTCGACGGTG
>DASTOO010000065.1:0-13795 GCA_035762505.1 Candidatus Krumholzibacteriia bacterium | reverse complement strand
CGCCGTCAGGAGCAGCGTGGCGACGCCGAGTGCCACGGTTCCGTAGCGGTACTTGAGCCCGAGCTCCAGCCCCGGCGCGTAGTAGCGGCGCGCTACCGTATCGAGTCCGTTCGCGCATTTCTTCTGGAAACGCTTCCACGCGCGGTTGACGGGGTTTCTCGCCTCGTCGGTGTCCCGCGCGGCGTGCGCGATGTGGGCGGGAAGAATGAACAGGGACTCCACCCACGAGAACAGCAGGGTGGCGATGACGATCATCGGAATGACGCGCATGAACTTGCCCGTCGTCCCCTGCACCATCATGAGCGGCATGAACGAGCAGATGGTGGTGAGGATGGCGAACGTCACCGGCTTCGCGACCTGGGTCGCGCCGCGCGCTGCGGCGTCGACGCCAATCTCACCGCGCTCCATTCGCTCGTAGATGTTCTCGCCGACCACGATGGCGTCGTCCACCACCATGCCCAGTACGACGACGAAGGCGAACAGCGAGAGCATGTTGATGGTGAGCCCCAGGCTCGGCATTATCCACAGCGTGCCCAGGAACGATATCGGAATGCCCAGGCTCACCCAGAACGCGAGGCGCAGGCGCAGGAACAGCGCCAGGATGATGAACACCAGGATGAAGCCCTGGATGGCGTTGGTGACGAGGAGATTCAGGCGCCCGCGCAGGATGCGCGAGTAGTCGTTCCACGCGGTGAGCGTGACCCCCGAGGGCACCCGTTGCTGAGCGTCCGCCACGTACGCCTTGACGTCCTGCGCGATATCGAGGGCGCTCTGGTCCCCGACGCGGTAGATGCGCACCAGCACCGACGGGTCTCCGGAGAAGCGCGCCGACTGGTCGGTCTCCGCAAAGCCGTCGACCACGTGCGCCACGTCTCCCAGCAGCAGGCGCGTTCCGTCCGGTTTCGTCATGAGCACGATGCTCTCGAACTCTCCGCCGCGGTACGCCTGTCCCTTGGTGCGCAGCAGGATCTCGCCGCCCTCGGTGCGGATCGACCCGCCGGGGAGGTCCAGCGACGAACGGCGGATGGCGCCGGCCACGAAGTCGAAGCTGATTCCGTGCCGGCGCAGCGCCTCCTCGGAGACTTCGACCGAGATCTCGTACGGCCGTGCGGCCATCACCTCGACCTGGGTGATGTCGCCGGATCCCTGCAGCTCGTCGCGCACGCGGTCGGCGACCTCTTTGAGAACCGTCTCGGAGACGGGGCCGGACACCGCGATGTCGATCACCTGCCGGCGGTTGGTGACTTCCGCGATCACCGGTTTCTCGGTCTCGTCGGGGAAGGTGGCGATGGCGTCGACGCGCGCCTTGACGTCGTTGAGCATCTCGCGTACGTCGACGCCCTGTTCCAGCTCGACCATGACCGTCCCCATGCCCTCGGACGAGCTGGAGGTGATGCGCTTGATGCCCTCTAGGTCCTGGATCGCCTCTTCGATCTTGACGCACACGCCCTCCTCGACTTCCTCGGGCGCGGCGCCGCGATAGCTGACCGACACCGTCACCATGTCGAGCGAGAACTCGGGGAAGACCTCCTTGGTGATCGTGCCGACGGTGAGGAGGCCCGCCGCCAGGACGACGATCATCATGAGGTTCGCGACGACGGAGTTGTCCGCGAACCAGCGCAGGAGCGGATTCATCGCGCGGCCTCCGCGGGCGCGGTCGTGGTGTCCGCCGGAAGGACCGCGGACGAGTCTTCGGTGCGCACGCTCATCCCGTCGGTCACCGTCTCGATGGTCGAGACGCAGATCCTCTCGCCGCCCGAGAGCCCTGCGCCGATCACGACCTCGTCGCTCCCGGTGCGAAGCACCTCGACCGGCTGGAACCGGATCCGGCCCTCGTCATCCACCACCAGGACGATGTCCCCGCGGCGGAGCGCGGTGCGAGGGAGCACCACGGCGCGCTCGATCATCCTGCCTTCGATCTCGGCCTCCACGAACAGTCCCACCGCCAGCGGCGCGCCCGCTTCCTGTGCCGCGCGCCCGTAGGGATCGTCGACGCGCGCCACCACGTACACCATGCGCGTGCGCGGGTCGATCTCGCCCTCGACGCGCACGACGCGCGCCGTCCACTCGCGCTGTTTGCCGGCGAGATCCGCGCGCAGGCGTACGCGCGGTCCGTCCGAACCGCCTTGGAAATCCATGGGCAGGTCGAGGTGGGCGAAGTCGCCGTCGGGAATCGGCAGGCGGACCTCGGCGGTGTCGGTCGCATAGATGTGGGCGAGTGCCGCGCCGGGGTTCACGTACTGGCCGACGTCCGTGGCCTTGTTGCGCACCCGGCACGCGAAGGGCGCGCGCACGGTGGCGCGATCCAGGTTGCGCTCCGCTTGGCGCAGGCGCGCCTCGGCCGCTTCCAGTGAGGCCTTCGCCTCGTCGAGCTGCAGCTCGCGGGTCGCGAGCGTGTTCGCTTCGCCGCTGCCGAGCTGCTTCCACTCCTCGCGCGCAAGTTCCGCCTGCGCCTCCTCCTGCTCGAGACGGACCTTCGCCTGCGCCACCGCGCTCCGCGACGCAACCACGGCCAGCTCGTAGTCGACCGGATCGATGCGCAGCAGCACGTCGCCCTTCGCGAAGAACCCTCCCGACGCGAACGACGGCGCGATCGACAGGACCCGCCCCGCGACCTCGGCGACCAGTGCGGTCTCTGTGCGCGGCTCCACCGTGCCGTGGGTGGCGACGGAGAGGCGCGTGGCGCGCGGCTCGGCCACCACCACCCGCACCAGCGGCGCGTAGCTCTCCGGCGGGCGTTGCGGGGCCGGCTTGCGCGACGCGATCATGGCCGCGGTGGCGATGACGCCCGCGGCCAGGATGACGATGGGGACCAGCACCTTCTTGCGTCGTTCGTTCATTTCGTGCCTCCGTCCGCGGATGTCATGTCGAGCAGAAAGCGGTTCCATTCCGATTCGATGTCGAAGCCCCCGCCCAGTGCGAGGTGGAGATTGATGCGCGCGTCGAGCCTCTCGCGCTGCACCGCGATGAGCTCGCTGCTCGTGGCGATGGCGGAGCGCTGCGTCTCCAGCACGGAGATGTAATCGGCGAGGCCCGCTTCGTATTCGCGCTGCGCCAGCCGGTAGGCGGCGCGCGACTGGCGCGCGGCCTCGGCCACGTGCCGCTCGCGCTCGGCGAGCAGCGTCTCCGCGGTCAGCGCCTGCTCGACCTCGCCGAACGCGAGCAGCAGCGCCTGCACGTACGCGGCGAGGGACTGGTCCGCGCGTGCGTGCGATTGGGCGAGGTTCGCGCGCAGCCGGCCGCCCTGGAAGATCGGCTGCGCCAGCCCCGCCGCGATGCTCCAGACGCCGAAGTCGAGGTCGACGAGGTCTTCGAGCTCGTTGCTGGTGGTCCCGGCGCTGCCGGTGAGGGTGAGGCGCGGAAAGAACGCGCGCCGTGACTGCGAAACGCGCGACTCCGACGCGGCGTAACGGCGCTCGGCCGCCACCAGGTCGGGGCGCCGGATCAGGAGCTCGCTCGGGAGCCCGCCCGGCACGGCGCCCGCGACGGCGGGCATCGCGCCGCGCGTGGCGACCGCGGCGGCCGGGTAGCGCCCCATCAGGATCTCGAGCTGGCGCGCGGCGGCGTCGCGCTGCTGCAGCCGGCGGACGCGCAGCGCCTCGACGTTGGCGAGCGTGGTCAGCGCGATGCGCAGGTCGAGGGAGCTGCGCACACCCTGCTCGTAGCGGCTGCGTACCTGGTTCACGGTCCGGCTGACGCTCTCGACCGACGTGTCCGCGAACGCGACCTGGCGTTCCGCCTCCAGCAGCGCGAAGTAGGCCTTCGCGGTCTGGGCCGCGATCGACGTGCGCACCGCAGCGAGATCGGCCCAGCTTGCTTCCAGCTCCGCGAGCGAGGCTTCCTCGCCCTTGCGAATGCGTCCCCACAGGTCGATCTCCCAGCTCATGTCCAGGGACACCCCGTACTGCTCGCTGCGCACCGTGACGACGTCGCCACCCGGAAAGGGGAGTCCGATGAACTTGCTCTCGGACTTCTGCGCGCGCGCGATGGCGTTCAACTGCGGCCACTGGTCCGCCCGCGTGATGCGGGCCGCGGCCGCCGCCGCGTCCACGCGGGCGACCGCGGCGCGGATGTCCATGTTGCCGGCGAGCGCCTCGCGGACGAGGGAAGCGAGCACGGTGTCTTCGAAAGCGGCCCACCAGTCGGTCCGGTTCAGGTCGGCGGACCACGCCGGCACGGCGGCGGCAGTGTACGATCCGGGGGCCTGGATCTCGACGGTGGGAAGCCTGCGCTCGGGGGCCGACGCGCACCCTGTCGAGAGCAGCGCGAGTACGGCGAGGGTGCGTTTCACGGCTTTTCCTTTCTCAGTGCCCGCGGGTGCGGGGCGACAAGACCGGCCGCGGCGAACTCGACCAGCTGCTCGAAAATCGAATGCATCCCGACGGCGGCCGCGGCCTCCGGCACCGGTGCGCGCGGGACGGCGATGGTGAAGACCATGGCACCGACGAGGAAGTGCAGGCGCACCCGCGCCTCCTCCTCGGAGAGGTGCGGAGCGGCGCGCCGGATCGCGGCGACGAAGCGACGGGCCATCGGGCCGAACACGCGCGCCAGCGTCTCCGGCTCGCTGGATTCCATCACGACGCGGCCGATGAGCTTCGAGACGTGGTCGAGGGCGGGGGTTCCGACCATGTCGATCGCGGGGGCGTAGAAGGCGCGCACGATCTCTTCTGCGGGGAGCGGGCCGGTGGGGTAGCGGCGCTCGACCTCGTCGAGCATCTCCAGGCGCCGCCGGTTCAGCGGCTCCGCCCGGCGCGCCAGCAGCGCCTCCAACAACCCGGTTCGCGATCCGAAGTGATAGTGGATGGCGGCCATGTTGGCGCCCGCCTCTTTCATGATGGCGCGCAGCGAGGTCGCGGCCACGCCCTGCTCGGCGAACAGGTGCTCGGCGGCGTCGAGAATTCTTTCTTTGGTGAGATCCGTCATGGTTGCATCGATTCAGTCGAGCGATTAGATTAATCGACTGATTTAGTCCGGTCAAGGGTTTTCTTCCCGCCGCGAGCCGGCCCGGTTGCCGGGCACGCGTTCAGGTCGTAGAATGGCGCCCTGGAAAACCCGCCGAATGCCGGTCCATCGCGCGTGTAACCGACCCATTCGCGCGCAACCGCTGCCCGCGGAACCCGACTGTATTTCGACACGTACATACGGACGCCATCCCGATGTGCATCTTTTCCCAAGGAGCAAACGACCCCATGGCAATTTCCAATAAGAGAATGTGGTCCCCGGCCCCGCGACTCGCCGCCATCGCGACGATCGTGTCGTGCGCGGCGCTGGTCGCGGCCGCGACGGCCGCCGCCGGCGAGTGGAAGGGAAAGGTGGAGACCGTCAACGGTGTCAAGACCGTCACGAACCCGGCGACCGGGTTTGCCGCTCCCGCGACGATCAAGCTGCCGGAGCTGTGGCGCCTCGGCGGCGACACCGACAACGAGGACGAGTTCTTCGGCGTGATCAGTGACATCGACATCGCCGCCAACGGCGACGTCTACCTGCTGGACAGCCAGCTCAACGAGGTGAAGGTCTACTCCAAGGACGGCGAGTTCCTCCGGTCGATGGGCCGCGAGGGCGAAGGCCCGGGCGAGTTTCGCGGTCCGGTCGCCATGTACTTCACCTCGGACGACAAGGTCGCCGTGCTCCAGGCCATGCCGGGGAAAGTCGTGCTGCTCACGCGCGACGGCCAGCCCGCGGGCGACGGGGTGCTGCCCAAGCCGGAAGACGGCGGGTTCCAGCTCCTGCAGGGCGGCGACTCGCGCGGCGGGAACACCGTCCTCTTCATGGCGCGCACCAAGTTCGACCAGGCGGCCAACAAGTGGTCGCGGACGGGCTTTCTGACGAGCGTCGACGGCACGGGCAAGCAGCTGTGCGATTACACCGCGAAGGACAACGTCATCAACATGTCGGCTCCCGAGATGAGCGACGTGGCCTGGGATACCTTCGAGCGCCGCTGGGAAGTCGGCCACGACGGAAAGGTGTACACGTGCAATTCGTACGAGAACTACGAGATACACGTGTACAACCGGGCCGGCGGAGTCGACCGGGTGATCAAGCGCGACTACAAGCACACGCCGCGGTCCGCCAGGGAAAAGAAGTTCATGGAAACCGTCATGGGCTTCTTCTCGCAGCAGCTTCCCAACTGCAAGGTGACCATCGCCGACATGAACAAGGACATCGAGAACATCTACGTCCGTGACGACGGCTCGATCTGGGTCCTGAACGGCACCGGCGCGCGCGACCTTCCCAAGGGAACCATGGGCGTCTTCGACGTGTTCAATCCCGAGGGTCAGTTCGTCAAGACGGTGACGTTGCAGGGGCAGGGCGACCCGGTGGAAGACCTGTACGTCTTCGAGAAGGATCGCCTGTACGTGGTGACGAGCTTCGTGAACGCCGCCATGTCCGCGCAGGGTGTCACCGGCCTCGAGAGCGAGGAAGATCCCGAGCCGATGGCGGTCATCTCTTACAAACTGGAAGGCGACGCGGTGGCGGCCCGCTGATCGCGCGGCATCGATTCGATCTGGCCCGGCGCCGGACGGCTGAAGCGTCCGGCGCCGGTGCCGTCCGCATACTCATCCATCCAGGAGACGCCCCCGTGAATTCTGCTATTGTCCGACCCGTCATTGCGTTCGCTCTCTCCGTCATCCTGTGCTCCGGCTGCGGAAAGAAGAACGAGGCGCAGGACGGCGCCGATTCCACCGCCGCCGATTCGACCTCGCTTTCCGCGGTGCAGGGTTCCATGGAGGGCGACGCGGAGAACTTCGGGCAGGGAGAGGGCGCTCCCGCCGACACCACCGCCGCCAGGCCGAAGCGCGAGCGCGCCGTCAACGTGAACGCGAGCCGCGCCGTCCACGGCGACCTCGTGCGTCCCGTGGTGGCCGAGGGGTACATCCGCGCCCGCCACTCGGCGGACATCCCCGCCGAGGTCGCGGGAAAACTCGTGCGCATCCTGGTGGAGGAAGGACAGGCGGTCCGGCGCGGCCAGATGATCGTGCAGCTCGACGACCGCGAATACGAGATGGCAGCCGAGGAGGCACGCGCCCGCTACCTGCAGGCGTTGAGCCTCCTCACCATCGAGGACGCCGACGTCGACTCGGCGCTGGTCGAGAGCGCACAGACCGCGCGCGACGAATTCGCCGACCTGGAGCGGCTGGAGCGGAGCGGGAAGATCTCCCGCGAGGAACGGCTCGCGCGGGAGATCGCGATGGACATCCAGTCCCTCAAGGACGGCAAGTTCCGCGGCGAGATCGCGGCGGCGCGCAGCGGCGTTTCCGTCGCGCGGGCCGACCTCGAGCGCGCGCGGCTCAATCTCGAGCGCACGGAGATCCGGGCGCCCTTCGACGGCGTCGTCTCCGGCCTGATTCTGAGCGCGGGGCAGCAGGTCATGCTCAACCAGACCATCTGCACGCTGGTCGACAACATCAACATCGAAGCCAACGTCGGCGTCCTCGAGGCCGACGTCGGCAAGATCACGCCGGGCGGGAACGCGTTCCTCGCGGTTCCGGCGCTGGGGGACACCTTCAGCGTCACCGTCGACGTCGTGAGCCCGCAGTTCGATCGCGAGACGCGCACCTGCCAGGTGCTGCTGCGGGTGAGGAACGAGGACGGGCGCCTGCGTCCCGGCATGTTCGCGCGCGCGCTGATCTCCGGTGCTCGTCTCGAGGACCGGCTGCTCGTGCCGCGCGAGGCGATACTCACCCGCGACGACCGCCCGCTCCTGTTCAAGGTGGACGGCGACCGCGCCAAGTGGATCTACGTGGAGCTCGGGGAGAGCAACGACCACCTGGTGGAGATCAAGAGCGTTCTGCAGGGAGGAACGCTCGATCCGGACGATCGCGTGGTCGTTTCGGACCACCTGACGCTCGCGCACGACGCGAAGATCAAGGTGCGCAAGACGGTGGCACTCACCGACCCGTGGCTCCGCTCCGCCCAGGGTGAGTGAATGATCCGTTTTGCCATCCACCGGCCGGTCGCGACCAGCATGCTGTTTCTCGCGCTGATGCTGGTGGGCGTGGTGAGCTTCCGCAAGATCCCGGTCGACCTGCTGCCGTCGATCACCTACCCGCGCCTCACCGTCCTCACCACCTACCAGGACCTTCCCGCCGAAGACCTCGAGCGTCTCGTCACCCAGCCGCTGGAGGAGGTCGTGACCGCGCTCACCGGCGTGCGGCGCGTGGTGTCGCGTACGCGCGAAGGCGTCTCCATGATCACGGTGGAGTACGAGTGGGGAACGCAGATGGACTTCGCGAACCTCCACCTGCGCGAAGCCGTCGATCGCGTGGCGTTCCGCGAGGACTTCCCCGAGGCGGCCGAACGCCCCGTGATCCTGCGCTGGGACCCGACCTCGCGGCCCATCGCCATTCTCGCGCTGCGCGGCGACGCGCCCATGGCGGAGCTCACGGAATTCGCCGACGAGGTCGCGAAGCCGGCCCTGCAGCAGGTGGAGGGGATCAGCAAGGCAGAGGTGGTGGGCGGCCTCGAGCGCGAACTGCTGGTGGAGCCGGACGCGCGCAGGATGGCGATCTACGGCATCAGCGTGGAGCAGATCCAGCAGGCGCTGGTCCGCAGCAACGTTTCGTTCCCCGGCGGGCGCATCAAGCAGGGCCCGCTGCAGATGAGTCTGCGCATCGACGGGGAGTACGGCACCATCGCTGACATCGCCGCCACCGACGTGGTGAGGCCCGGCGGGTCGCCGGTGCGGGTGGCGGATGTCGCGCGCGTGATCGACACCACCAAGGAGCCCGCGGGTGCGACCCTCCTCGGCGACGAGACCGTCGTGTCGCTCCTCGTCTACAAGGAGCCGGAGGCGAACACCATTCGCGTCACCGACGAGGTGGACCGCGCGCTTGGGGTGCTCGGCGACGACTACGAGGACTTCGCCTACACCTGGGTGTACCGCGACGCCGACTACGTGCGCTCGTCATTCACCGGCCTCGTGCAGTCGCTCCTGCTCGGGGCCGCGCTGGCATTCGGCGTCCTCTTCTTCTTTCTCAACAACGTGCGCGCGCCCATCGTGGTGGGCCTGTCGATTCCGGTGGCGCTGACGGTGACGTTCGCGCTGCTCTACTTCGGCAAGGTGAAGCTCAACCTGATGAGCCTCGGCGGCCTGTCACTCGCGGCCGGCATGCTGGTGGACAACGCCATCGTGGTGATGGAGAACATCAACCGGCACCTGGACGCGTCGTTTCGCGGGAAGGCCGTCGACACGGGCTCCATCGAGACGCGCCGCGCCGTGGCCAACGCCGCCGCGACCGGCACGCGCGAGATGGGCAACGCGATCGTCGCATCGACCCTGACCACGGTCGCGGTGTTCTTTCCCGTGGTGTATGTGCCCGGAATCGCCGGCGCGTTTTTCCGCGACCAGGCCCTCACCGTCACGTTCTCGCTGCTCATCTCTATCGCGACGGCGCTGCTCCTGCAGCCCATGATGTCGGCCCGCGTCCTGCGGCTCAACCTCTCGGGGCCGAAGGGTCTGTTCCGCGTGTTCGACCGCATGTTCCAACGCCTCGCCGATGGCTACCACGTGCTGCTCGTCGCGGCGCTCCACAAGCCGAAGTTCATGTTGGCGGCGCTGGCGGTCGGACTGGTGGCGGTGGGGGTCGTGGGGATGAACCTCAAGCGCGCGCTGATGCCGGAGCGGGCGTCGGGCGACCTCCGCATCGAGCTGGAACTTCCCACCGGCACGCCGCTCGAGGAGACGACCGCGGTGGCGGGACGGCTCGCCGGGTGGGTGGAAGACCAGCCCGGGGTCGCGCGCGTGTTCACCCAGGTCGGCACCACCGAGCGCACGCTCGCGGCGATGAAGGACTACACTGCGCCCAACACCGCGCGCATGCGCGTCGTCATGACGCCGGGACGCGGGTCGCATCGGGCCTCGCAGGAGCTGCAGGCGGCGGCCGAGGCGAGGCTCGACTCGCTGTCCGGGGTGCGCTACGCGTTCCGCCCCGAAGGCGTCGGGCTCGCCGAGATTCTCTCCAGCGAGGAGTCACAGTTCAGCCTCGGCGTCATTTCGGACGAGCCCGAGGAGGCGGTGGCGGTCGCGGGTGAGATCGTGGCCGCCCTGCACGACGCGCGCCGGCTCGCGGGGCTGCAGGTGGACCGCGTGCTGGGAACACCCAATGTGGTGGTGCGGCTGGACACGGAGGAGATCCTCCGCGCGGGGCTCGATCCCGATCGGATCGCGCGCGACGTCCGCAACCGGATCGCCGGCGTGGAGGCGACCACCTTCAACGAAGTCGAGAAGCGCATCGACATCTCCATCCGGTTTCCGCGCGGCGAGCGCGAGGACCTGGAGGGCGTGCTCGCGTCGCCGGTAACGGTCAGCGGCCAGAGCGCGGTTCCGCTGCGGCGTTTCGTCTCCATCGACGAGGAGCTTCCCGTGCGCGAGCTCACGCGCCGCAACCAGCGCCGCATGGTCACGATCGCCGGCGAAGCGCGCGACGGAGACGTCACCGCCGCGTGGGCGGAGGCATCGGCCGCGATCGCGACCCTCGATCTTCCGCCGGGCGTTCGCATCGTCGAGGGCGGCGAGCGCGCGGAGATCGCGAGCAGCTTCCACGACCTGATGTGGGCGATGCTCCTCTCGGTCGCGCTCGTCTACATGATCCTCGCCGCGCAGTTCGAGTCGTTCGTCGACCCGCTCCTGATCTCGACCACGCTCCCGATGGGCATGGCGGGGGCGCTGGTGGCGATCGCCGTCACCGGCAACACCATCAACATCCTGTCGCTCATCGGGATGACGGCACTCCTCGGCATCGCCGTGAACGACGCCATCGTCAAGACCGACACGATCCGGCGCCTGCGCGCGAACGGGATGGAGGGTTGGGGGGCCATCATGGAGGCGAGCCGCCTGCGGCTGCGCCCGATTCTCATGACCAGCATCACGACCATTCTCGCCATGCTGCCGATGGCGATCGGCCTGGGCGGCGGCGAGCAGCTGCAGCGTCCTCTTGCCGTCACCATCATCGGCGGGCTCGCCGTGACGACGTCTCTCACGCTGTTCTACACGCCGGTCCTGTACATGCTGGCCCACCGGGTGCGGAGGCCGGCGGCGTGACCCGCTTCTGCGTGCGCTTCCCGGTGACGACCTGGATGATCTTCGTCTCGTTCGTCGTGCTGGGCGCGTACTCGATTCCCCGCCTCAAGATCGAAGCCGTCCCCGACGTGGATCTCCCGACGCTGACGGTCTCCACCAGCTGGAACGGGGCGTCGCCCCAGGCCATCCAGCGCGCGATCTCGATCCCCATCGAGGAAGCGGTGCAGGACGTGCACGGCGTGGAGAAGATCGAGTCGAACAGCCGGGCGGGGAACTCCACCGTCACCATTTCGTTCCGGCGCGACACCAACATCGACTTCGCGCGTCTCGACCTCAACGAACAACTCGGCGACGTGCGCAGGAACCTGCCGCTAGGGGCCATGCAGCCGCAGATCATCCCGTTCGTGCCGGAGGAGTTCCGCACCGAGGACTTCTTCACCTTCAGCCTGGAATCGCCCCTGTCCCCCAACGAGCTGCGTGAGCTCGCGGAAACGTGGGTGATCCCGCAGGTGATCGGCGTTCCCGGTGCGGCGGACGCCGAAGTGCTGGGCGGCGCGCGGCCGCTCGTCAAGATCGTGCTCGACCGGCGTCTGCTCGACCTGTACGGCATCCGCGCCGACGAGGTGTTTGCCGCGCTCGACCGCCTGGACGAATTCGAGGGGGCGGGTGTGGTGCGCGACCGGGGCCTGGAGCGGCTGGTCGCGCTGCGCAAGCCCGTCGGCCTCGCCACCATGCGCGAGGCGGTGGTCGCGCGGCGCGGCGGGCAGACGTTCACGCTCTCGATGCTGGGGGAGGTCCGGCCCGACTTCGAAGACCCGGTCTACTACGTGCGCGCCAACGGGCAGAACGTGGTGCAGGTGTCGGTCGACAAGCGCAGCGGCGCCAACGCGGTCGGCGTGAGCCGCGACCTGCGCGCGGCGCTGCCCGGGATCGAGGCCAACATACCGGCGGCGGTGAGCTTCCACGTCGACGAGGACCAGGGCAAGGACCTGGAGGACAAGCTCCGCGACCTGATCTACCGGTCCTTCGCCATCCTGGGAATTCTCTTCGTCATGCTCGTCATCTCGGTGCGCCAGCTCCAGCTGACCGCGATAGTGACCGCGTCGATCGTCTTCGCGACACTGATCTCGCTGTCGATGTTCTATTTCCTGCGCATATCGGTGAACTTCATCACCATCAGCGGCCTCGCCGTGTGCTTCGGCATGATCGTCGACAACAGCATCCTCGTGCTCGATGCGATCCACCGCCGCCTGGAGGCGCTCGATCGCGCCGAGGAGCTCGGGCTCTCCCGGCGCGCCAAGCTGGAAGTCGCGTACCACGCCATCCTCGACGGAACGCGCGACATCCTGCAGCCGGCGCTGGCGACGACGCTCACGACGGTGGCCGTGTTCGCGTCGTTCGTGTTCCTGTCGGGGCGTCTGGCCCTGTACTACGTGCCGCTCGCGATCTCCGTCACCACCGCGCTGGTGGCGTCGCTGTTCGTCGCCTTCGGCTGGGTGCCGATGATCCTGCACCGCGTGTGGGCGAAGCCCATGGTCGCGAAGCTCTCCGACGGGCCGCGCGACATCGTGGATCCGGGCGAACTGGACGCGCTGATCGCCGAGGTGCCGGCGCACGAGGACCGCGTGCGCCGCCTCGACCGCGTCTACGTGTTCCTGCAGCGGGCGTGGTGGGCGGTGATTCCGCTCTCGCTCGCGATCTTCGCCGGTGCGTGGTGGATCTACGACGGCAAGGTGAACAAGGGCGGCTTCTGGCGCTTCCCGGAGGTGGAGGAGCTGTTCCTGTACCTCGAAATGCCGTCGGGCACGGACCTCGAGCTCACCTCCGAGACGCTGCGCGACTTCGAGAACGAGCTGGCCCCGGTGCCGGAAGGGGTGCGCATGAGCGCCCGCGCCTTCGGCAACCAGGCCATCATTCGCGTCGAGTTCGAGGAGGAGCTGCGCGCGACACCGCTCCCGTTCTACTGGCGCGAACTGCTGATCGCCAAGGCCGACGCCACGGGCGGGTCCAGCGTCTTCATCCGCGGCTTCTCGGACCGCCCGTATTTCAAGGGTGCGTTCGGCGGGTCCGCGCTGAATTCGCTGGTCAAGATCACCGGGTACAATTCCAAGCGCCTCAACGAGCTGGCGGAAGGCACGCTCGCGCGGATCGAGAAGAACCGGCGGGTGCGCAACGCCCGCATCACCACCGGCGCGCAGTTCGAGCGCGTGCGCCAGGAGGAGATGGTGATCCGGATCAGGCGCGAGCGCCTGGCCCAGCACGACCTCACCGTGGTCGACCTCACTGCGCAGATTCGCCGCATGCTGGGCGTCGACATCCCGTGGACCATGCTGATCGAGCAGGAGCAGGAGCGCGTCCAACTCTCCTTCGCCGACGCGGAGAACGTCTCCTACGCCGACATCGCCGAACTGGTCGTGCGCAGCCCGGCAGGGGAGCAGGTGCGCCTGGGCGATCTCATCGACATCGAGCGGCGCGAGGTGTCGCGCTCGATCTCGCGCGAGAATCAGAGATACACGACGCACGTGAACTGGGAGTACCTGGGCACGGACCAGATGCGCCAGAAGTTCATCAAGGACGTGCTCGCGGGCATCGACCTACCCTACGGCTATCGCGCCGAGGAGGCCCGCCAGGAGTTCCTCACCGCGCAAGAGGAGGAGGAGATCGGACTCGCGGTGTGGATTTCGATCGCGTTCGTCTTCATCGTTCTTGCGGCGCTGACGGAGAGCATCGCAGTGCCCGTCCTCATTCTACTCGCGATCCCCATGTCGCTCGTGG
>DASTOO010000064.1:0-10223 GCA_035762505.1 Candidatus Krumholzibacteriia bacterium | reverse complement strand
ATCGGCGTTGGGCAGATACCGGGGCTCGCAAATCCCCCGCAAGACGAGAATCCGGATCGAATCCTCCTCTGCGCCCTTCCACGATGCCATCACGCGGAAGGTGTACGTGATCGTCGGAACGGGCT
Source organism: Candidatus Krumholzibacteriia bacterium (assembly GCA_035762505.1). GTDB lineage: Bacteria > Krumholzibacteriota > Krumholzibacteriia > WVZY01 > JAKEHA01 > JAKEHA01. The sequence continues at coordinate 10,098 of DASTOO010000064.1, read as the reverse complement.
GTTTCTTCCCGCCTGGGCTTGTCGATATCCGGACGGTCCGGGTCTCCATCGAGAGCAGCCGCCCGCAGAAGACGGCGGCCGAGTTCTCCAGACGCCGGCCCGGTTCGATGTCCGCGCACGTACAGGCGCTCGCGGTGACCGGCCGGGTCAGGATCAGCAGAGAGGCGGCACCAAGGACGAGTCTCACTCTTCGCACACGAAGAAGATGGTGCCGCGAGATGCTTCCGGCCAGCGGTAAGACGGAGGCCTGGTAACCCATGGCCCGACACCGGGTTGGGCGGGGAGGTTGTCCGGCAGGTCCGGCCCTTCGGGCCGGGCGGTGACCCCTTGCGCTCCCGGTGTCCCATCCCCTATAATGCTCGTTTCCAGAGGCTGACACGTGCCGGGAGTCAAAAGAGAAATGAAGAAAGAAACCCATCCGCAGTACCACCCCGTGGTGTTCGTCGATCCGAGCGTCGGGGCGGAGTTCGTCACCCGTTCCACCATGAAGAGCAACGAGACGCGTGACATCGACGGGGTCAAGCACTTCGTGATCCGCATGGAAATCTCGTCCGCGTCGCACCCATTCTATACGGGCAAGCGCAAGTTCGTCGATACGGCGGGCCGCGTGGAGCGCTTCCGCGAGAAGTACAAGTACAAAGACGTCGGTTCGACCGAGTAGCTCGGAACCCCGTACTCACCCATGCCGGAAAAGCCCATCAGCGTCGGTGGCCAGGCGGTCATCGAGGGCGTGATGATGCGCTCGCCGACCTCTTACGCGACCGCCGTTCGCACGCCGCAGGGGACCATTGTCATCCAGAAGACCCGCTTCGAGGCCCTGACCCACCGGTTCAGGTTCCTCAACATCCCCATCATCCGCGGGGCCGTCGGCCTGGTCGAGATGATGTGGATCGGGATCTCGTCGCTGTCCTACTCCGCGACACAGGCGGCCGAGGAAGACAGCGATCCCAAGCCGAAGAAGACCGCTGCCACCAACCTCACCATCTTCGGGTCGGTGGCGTTCGCGCTGGGCATGGGCTTCCTGCTGTTCTTCCTCCTGCCGCTGTGGCTCACCGAGCTCACCGGCGTCGAGAACGGCATCGGCTTCAACCTGATCGACGGCGTCATCCGCCTGGTGTTCTTCCTGGGCTACCTCTTCGCGATCGCCCAGTGGAAGGACATGCAGCGGATCTTCCAGTACCACGGGGCCGAGCACAAGACGATCTACGTGTTCGAGAACGGGCAGGACCTGACGGTGGCCAACGCGCGGCCGTACACGACGCTGCACCCGCGCTGCGGGACGAGCTTCCTGCTGGTCGTGATGCTGGTCAGCATTCTCGTCTTCTCGTTCCTCGGGAAGCCCGACACGTGGGGCGAACGGCTGTTCCGCTTCGCGATGATTCCGGTCATCGGTGGCATCTCGTTCGAGTTCATCCGCCTCTCGGCCAGGGAGAGGTTTGCCCGCTTCCTGCGCCCCGCCATCTGGCCCGGCCTCACGCTGCAAAAGGTCACGACACGCGAACCGAGCGATGATATGCTGGAAGTCGCGATCGCAGCCCTGAACGCGTGCCTCGATTACCAGAACGCGCGGCTGGAGATTCCCTCCAACTAGCTTCGTTCGTCCGCGGCGCCGCCGCGTTCGATACCCCGGTGGATTCCCGGTAATGGCTTCAAAGTACGATCCGATACTCGCCCGTTTCGAGGAGCTCACCGGCCTGCTCTCCGACGAGAAGGTCATCCGCGACAACGCGCGCTGGCGCAAGCTCGCCAAGGAACGCTCCGACATGGAGGATCTGGTCGAGGTCACGCGCAAGCTCAAGAAGGTCACTGACACCATCGAGGACAACGAGAAGGTCATCAAGGCCAACGAGGACCCGGACCTGGTGGAGATCGCGCGCGCCGAGATGGACTCCCTCGAAGAGGAGAAGGCACGCCTCGAGGAGCAGTTCCAGATTCTGATCGTACCCAGGGATCCGAACGACGAGAAGAACACGGTGATGGAGATCCGCGCCGGCACGGGCGGCGAGGAGTCCGCGCTGTTCGCGGGCGATCTCCTGCGCATGTACCAGCGCTACTTCGAGCGTCGGGGCTGGAAGGCCGAAGTCCTCTCCAGCAACGAGACGGGGATGGGCGGCTTCAAGGAAGTGGTGGTGCTCGTCGCCGGGTTCGGCGCCTTCGGAAGGCTCAAGTACGAGAGCGGCGTGCACCGCGTGCAGCGCGTGCCCGCCACCGAGGCGAGCGGGCGCATCCACACGTCGGCGGCGTCGGTCGCGGTGCTGCCGGAGGCGGAGGAGGTCGAGATCCACATCGATCCCAACGAGCTACGCGTGGACGTGTACCGCTCCAGCGGGCCGGGCGGCCAGAGCGTCAACACGACCGACAGCGCGGTGCGCATCACGCACATTCCGACCGGACTCGTGGTGACGTGCCAGGAGGAGCGCTCGCAGATCAAGAACCGCGCGAAGGCGATGAAGGTGCTGCAGGCGCGCCTCCTCGACCGCGCGCAGTCCGAGCAGAACGAGAAGATGTCCGCCGAGCGCAGGAGCCAGATCGGTTCCGGCGACCGCAGCGCCAAGATCCGCACGTACAACTTCCCGCAGCAGCGCGTCACCGATCACCGCATCAACTACACCACGCACACGCTGGGCGCCATCATGGACGGCGATCTGGACGAACTGATCGAGGCGCTGCACAAGGCCGATGTGCTGGAGCGCGCCGCCCAGCGCGCGCCCTCCCGGTGAGGCGCGGCATGCAGCGCGCGACCGAGACCATCCGCGAACTCCTCAGGCGGGCGGAGAACCATCTCACCAGTCACGGCGTTCCCAATGCCCGCCGCAACGCGGAGTGGATGCTGTGCGCGTCGCTCGGCGTGAGCATGCTGGACCTCTACGTGCGCTCGCGCGAGAGCCTGGGTTCCGCCGCCGTCGCCGAATACTGGAACCGCATCGAGCGCCGCGCGTCGCGCGAGCCGCTGCAGTACATCCTGGGAAGCACCGAGTTCATGGCGCTGCCGTTTTTCGCCCGCCCGGGCGTGTTCGTGCCCCGGCCCGACACCGAGGTGCTGGTCGAACACGCGGAGAAGAAATTGCGCGCGCTGCCGCTGCACGAGCCGGCGCTCGTGCTCGACCTGTGCTGCGGGAGCGGGGTCATCGGCGTGTCGATCGCGAAGCACGTCCCCAACGCCGGCGTCACCGCCGTGGACTCGTCCGACGCCGCGGTCGAACTCACCGCGGAGAACGCGGCGCACAACGGGGTGGCGGACCGGGTGCGGCTGGTGCACGACGACGCCGCCGACTATCTGGAGCGCACGACGGACCGGTTCGCTGCCATCCTGTGCAATCCGCCCTATATTCCGTCCGGCGAGCTCGCCGGCCTTCCCCGCGAGGTCCGCGAGCACGAGCCGATGCTCGGCCTGGACGGGGGCCCCGACGGCCTCGATTTCTACCGTCGCGCAATTCCGCCGATGGTGCGATGCTTGCTCCCGAACGGCTTTGTGATGGTCGAGATCGGCGACGCGCAAGGGCCGGCGGTGTCGGAACTCTTGCGTGCGGCGGGTTTCGGGGACATTCGGGTGATTCCGGATCTCGCAGGACGCGACCGGGTAGTTGGTGGGGTACACGACGGTTTGAGTCGATAGGAGCAGGACCCGGCGCCGCGGAGCGGCGCCGGGTTGGAGCAGATGGACAAATTTATCGTACACGGACCCACGCCGCTGCACGGGACCATTCCCGTGAACGGGGCGAAGAACGCCGTGCTGCCCCTGATGGCGGCGGCGTTGCTCGCGCGGGGCACCAGCGTCATCGAGAACGTTCCCGACCTGCGCGACGTCGAGACCATGGTGAAGATGCTCGACCTGCTCGGCGCCAGGACCGTGCGCAGCGGGAGCAACATGACCATCGACACGCGCGAGGCCGACGGCCTCGAGGCGCCCTACGACCTCGTGCGCACCATGCGCGCATCCATCTATGTCCTGGCGCCCACCCTGGCGCTGCACGGGCGCGCGCGCGTCAGCATGCCGGGCGGGTGCGCGTGGGGTCCGCGACCCATCGACCTGCACCTCATGGCGATGGAGAAACTCGGCGCGCGGATCGCGCTCGAGCATGGGTACATCGAAGCGAGCTGCGACCGGCTCCGCGGCGCGGAGGTCGTCTTTCCCATTTCCAGCGTGGGGGCCACCGCGCAGACCGTCATGGCCGCGACCCTCGCCGAGGGAACCACCGTGCTCGAGAACGCGGCGCTCGAACCCGAGATCACCGACCTGGTTCACGCGCTGCAGGAAAGCGGCGTCGAGATCGAGGGCGCCGGCACGGCGCGTCTCGTCGTGCACGGCACGACGTCGGTGCAGCCGCTCAAGCACCGCGTGATCCCCGACCGCATCGAGGCGGAGACGTTCATGGGCGCGGCGGCCATCACCGGCGGCGACGTCGTCGTCACGGAGTGCGATCCCGGCCACATGCACGCCGTGATCGCCGTGCTGGAGGCGACCGGCACCACCGTCGAAGTCGGAACGGACCGCGTGCGTGTCAAGGGCCCCGCGCGCCTCAAGGCGACCGACGTCGTAACAAGAGAGTACCCGGGCTTTCCCACCGACATGCAGGCGCAGATCATCGCGCTGCTGTGCCGCGCCGACGGCGTCAGCACGGTGAAAGAGACCATCTACCCCGACCGCTTCACGCACGTGCCCGAGCTGCGGCGCTTCGGAGCGGACGTTCGGCTCGACGGCAACCTCGCTGTGATTCGCGGCAACAAGTCGCTGCAGGGGGCGCCCGTGATGGCGACGGACATCCGCGCGTCGTCCGGGCTCATCCTCGCCGCGATGAGCGCCCAGGGCCGTACCGAGATCCTTCGTGTCTATCACATCGACCGCGGCTACCAGCGCATCGAGGAGCGCCTGAATGCCCTTGGTGCCCGCATCGAGCGGGTCGCCCAGTGACGTGACCTCCGCGCCCGGGAACACCTCCGCTCCGGCCGCGCGCCACTTCATCCTCGGCACCGCCGGCCACGTCGACCACGGCAAGACCGAGCTCGTCCGCGCCCTCACCGGCCACGACACCGATCGCCTCAAGGAAGAGAAGGAACGCGGCATCTCGATCGAGCTGGGCTTCGCGCCCTTTCCGCTCTCCGACGACCTCTTCATCGGCATCATCGACGTGCCCGGCCACGAGCGCTTCGTGCGCCAGATGGTGGCCGGCGCGGGCGGCATCGACCTCGGTATGTTGCTCGTCGCCGCCGACGAGGGCGTCATGCCGCAGACGCGCGAGCATCTCGAAGTGCTGCGCGCGCTCGGGCTGCGCCACGGACTCGTCGTGATCTCCAAGTCCGACCTCGCGACCGACGAGACGCTCCCGCTCCTCCACGAAGAGATCGCGGAGCTGGTGCACGGGTCGTTTCTCGAGGGCGCGCCCGTCGTCCCCGCCTCCGCGCGCACCGGCGCCGGCCTCGACGACCTGCGCGCGGCGCTGCTCGCCCTGGCGCGCACCGTGGAGAACCGCGACACGAGCGGCCCCTTCCGGCTCGCGGTGGACCGCGTATTCCACCAGAAGGGAATCGGCGTGGTGGTGACGGGGAGCTGCTACTCGGGCCGCGTGGCCCCGGGCGACGAGTTCGACCTCCTGCCTTCCGGCACGCGCGTACGCGTGCGCGAGCTGCAGAGCTTCGGCGCCAGGCGCGCGGCGGGTGCGGCGGGCGAGCGCCTCGCGATCGCGTTGCACGGTGTGAAGCTGGAGGACGTCGCCCGAGGTGACATGCTGGCGACGCCGGGACGCTTCCTCCCCGCGGACACCGTGGACGCGCGCGTGTCGCTCGCGTCGCTCAAGGATCTCGAGATCAGGAACCGCGAGCGCATCCGCATCCACCACGGGGCGCGGGAGCTCCTGGGGCGCGTGGTGCTGCTGGAGGGCGACGTGCTGCGGGCCGGCGCGTCCGCGCTCGCGCAGATTCGCCTCGAGACCCCGATGGTCGCCGGCGCGGGCGATCGCCTCGTGATCCGCAAGTACTCTCCGCCGCGCGTCATCGGCGGCGGCGTCGTGATCGAGCCGCGCGCCGAGAAGCACGCGCGCCGCGACGCGGCGGTGATCGACCGGCTGCGAATCCGCGAGCAGGGCGATCCGGAGACGGTGCTCGCGAAGACGGTCGAGCGCGCGGGTCTGGCCGGCGTCGTCGAGGCGGAGGCCGATCCGGCGGCGGCGGCCGCGCTCGTCTCGCGGCATGAGCTCGTCGCGCTCGCGGGCCGTTTCTACCACCGGCACGTGCTCGACGACCTCGCCGCGCGTGTCGTGGAGTTCGCGCGCGCGCACCAGGCGCGCCACCCGTTGCAGTGGGGCGTCGGCAAGGAAGAGCTGCGCCAGCGGCTGTCGTTTCCGCACGCCGCCGCGACATTCAACCGCGTCATCGAGCTGCTCGGCGCAACCCACCCGCTCTTCCTTCGCGGCGATCGGGTGCGGGAGGGAACGCCCGATATCGAGCTTCCGCCGGCGCTGGCGCGAGCCGTGGTCGAGCTCAACGAGTTCATCCGCGCGGCGGGCATCGCGTATCCGTCGCGCGCCGATATCGAGCGCGCATGGTCGTCCCGCGACCGGGTGCCGGACGCGCTGCAGTATCTGCGGGACGCGGGCGAGATCGTGGAGGCCGGCGACGGGTACATCCACGCGTCGTCGTTCGCCCGGTGCGTGGAGGCGGTGCGGCGGCACTTCGCTGCGAAGGGCGAACTCGCGGTCTCCGACCTCCGGGACGCGCTCGGCGTCACCCGCAAGCACGCCGTCCCCCTGCTGGAGCTGCTTGACGCCCGCCGGGTGACCGTCCGTAAGGGGGACGTCAGGGTACCCGGGAGCGCCCTGAATTCGCATGAAGACGGCCGGTAAGAAACTTTCCGACTACCCGAATCAGCGAAATTCTGATATAGTGTCCGTTGTGAAGCTCCTCCGCACCACCCTCATCGCGCTGGCCGTGCTGGCTCTACTCTTGCCGTCCCTCGGGCTCGGCGGCGAGATGCCGGTTCCGCTCGAGAAGAAGATCGTTCCCGGCACCACCACGATCACCTACGCCGGGCAGACGTTCCGGTTCACGACATCGGTGTCGCTGCTCCTCAAGTGCGACCCTGAGAGTCCGACCCGGTTCAAGATGACGGTTCAGCTCTATCCTGGGACGCCGCTGACGAGCGGGCCCCAGACCTTCGCCACGGAGACCATCAGCATCTACTGGTCCGACTTCGGAACGGACGTCTACAGCGGTGGCGTCCCCGTTACGGAACCGTGGACCGGCTGGCTGAACACCGAGGGCGGCTTTGTCGATCGGTGAGCTTGCCGACAGTTTTCGTCAGTTAATTTTCCTCTCTGTAAGATTTTTTAACTAGTGCCCGCCAATCTCCTCCTGGAACGGTCGTGGGTCTTTACATAATCGCTTGGTTTTAAGGTAGTTAAGACAACCATCGCCGGTGCTTTGCCGGCGGACTTGGCACATCAATTGCACAATGCAACATCGACTGGCTGTGTTGCGCTTATTGGAAGGGTGCTCCAGCAGGGGTGCCGGGATACAGGAAGAGGCAACGCGGTCGGTCACGGAGAGCGGCGTCATGGAGGCTGCGTACTCCTCTCCCTTCCGGTCTTCGGATCGGGGGGTGCGGGTGCCTTCCCCTGAGTGGCTCGCCAAGCCAGTGAATCATAGCCCTTGCCCTTAGCGTGATTCCGAGCGACAACGCTCTCCGGACGAGAAGAGGGAAGCACTTCGGTGCTTCCCTCTTTTTTTTTGCCTCTGCCGCCCGCCAACCTTACTCGTCCGCACCCTCCGGCAGGCGTGGCGGCACCAGGACCATCTTCTCCCGCTCGCAGGTAACCTGGCCCGGGTTCGCGCCCCGGAACTTCCGCACGTACTTGCGCTGCGTATAGATCACGGGAACCAGACCGCTGTGGCGGGCCTTGGAGAAGTGCGCCGCGATCGACGCGGCCCGTTCGATGACGGCCGCCGGGGCGGCGTCCTTTCCGCCGCGCGACTTGAGCACGACGTGCGACCCCGCCACGTTGTGCGCGTGAAACCAAAGATCCGCCGGTGCCGCCACCTTGAAGGTGACCTCGTCGTTCTCCTGGTTGGAGCGGCCCACGATGGCGAACCAGTTCGCGTCCAGATCGAACTGCCGGTACGTCTTCGCTTCCGCTTTCTTAGACGGACGGCCGATGGGCGGCGCGCGGTCGTCTAGCGCGATCGAGAACTTGGCGCGGATCGCCTCGACGAGTTTCAGCGCGTCGGTGAACGTCGCGGCCCGCTCCAGCAGTCGCATCGACGCCTCCAGCTCCGCGCTCTCGCGGCGAACCAACTCGAGCCGCCGGCCGGAATGCGCGAGGCTCTTCTCCAATTTCGCCACGCGCCGAAAGCGCTTCTCGATCTGAACATGCATCGGATCGGGCGGATCGAGTTCGATCTTGAGCGTGTGGTCCGGATCGTACAGGTCGGGAAGATCCACGTGGGTAGCGCCGGGGGGGACGCGCGTCTGGAAGGCCGCGAGCGTCTCCGCGACGCGGCGCTCCTCGTCGTGCGTCGCGGCCGCGGCGATGTCGGCCTCGAGGTTGGCCGCGAGGCGACGGAGCGATTCCACCTTGCGGCGCGCGGGGCGCGTCACGCGGCGGATGATAGTCTCGTGCGCGCCGTCGAGAATGTGCTGCCCGAGGGACTCGCACGCTTCCAGCGCGGAGGCGAATGGGCCGCGCACGGTCGCGTCTTCGGCCGCGGCCTTGCGCGCCGTGGCGGCGTCGGCCGGCACCGCCGCGCCCGGGCGCCCGGTGACCACCAGGTGGAAGGGAGGATGCGCGGGCTCCGCGGCGGATACGCCTTCGGGCACGTCCCCGATGCGCGTTGACCCGCGCCCCACCGTTTCCGCGGGGACACCGTCGCGCGCGACGAACGCCGCGCCGGCGGATCCGAACAGCACGATCGAGAGTGTCAGCCACTCGCGCCCGCGCGTCACGACGTCGATCTGCAGGACGCGGTTCCCCTCCGGGCACGAGACGTCCTGGATCTCCGCGCCGGCAAGGTGCTCCAGGCGGACCGGCGCGTGCGCGCCCTCGAACGGCGATTGCCGCGCGAGATAGCAGAACGGACCGGGGGACTCCAGCACGGCGACGAGATAGCGGTCGCGCGCGTACGATACCGCGAGCACGGGCGGATACCACTGCGGCGTGCCGAGGTAGCCGCCGATCATCTGCTCCCGGGCTTCCCGGGCGAATCGTGCGAGGAGAGATGCGTTCATAAGCCGTTATCGAAACGCCCGTTGTCGATTGACACTCTTACCGGCGGTCCATAGTATAGGGACTCGTCCGGGGTTTTCAATTCAATCGAGGAACAAACACGATGTTGATCAGCATGACGGGTTTCGGGACGGGGGAAGCCTCCTCCGGCGGTTCGACGGTGTCCGTGGAGGTGCGTTCGGTCAACCATCGTTTCCTCGATCTCGCGTTCAAGCTCCCACGGACTCTCCAGAATCGCGAACAGGACATCAAGGAAGCGGTCCGCGCCAAGCTCGCGCGCGGCCGCGTCTCCATCACCATGTCCGTCGAATCCGCGACCGCGGGCCGCGCCGTCACCATCAACGAGGCGACGCTGGAGCAGTACCTCGCGCAGCTGCGCGACTTCGCCAAGCGCCACGGGCTCGACGATCGCGTGAGCCTCGATTCGCTGATCCAGCTGCCGGAAGTCGTCACGGTGAAGGAATCCGAGCCGGGCGAGGACGAGCTGTGGCCGCTGGTCGAGAAGAGCCTCAACGCGGCGCTCGACGCGTGCCACCGCATGCGCCTCGAAGAGGGCCGCGCGCTGGAGACGGATCTCTCGGACCGGATGGCCCTCATCGGGCGCACCGTTGCGACCATCGAGACGATGGCGCCGGCCGTCGCGAAGAAGCAGGTGGAGACGCTGCGCAAGCGCGTTGCGCAGCTCGCGGGCGACGTGAAAGTGAGCGAGGACCGCATCGCCGCCGAGATCGTGATGCTCGGCGACCGCACCGACATCACCGAGGAGCTGACGCGGCTCAAGAGCCACCTCGCGCAGTTCAACAAGACCATCGCGGACGGCGGTGAAGTGTCCAAGCGGCTGACGTACCTCCTCCAGGAGATGCACCGCGAGGCGACGACCATC
>DASTOO010000063.1:0-5915 GCA_035762505.1 Candidatus Krumholzibacteriia bacterium | reverse complement strand
GCGCCGGGGTTTCGCGCGGACGGCACCGTGACGGCGGGCAATTCCTCCGGCATCACGGACGGAGCGGCCGCCCTCGTGCTCGCGTCCGAACCGGCGGCGCGCGCTTCGGGCCGGCGGCCACTGGGGTGGATCCGCGACTTCGTGGCGACCGGGGTGGAGCCCCGGCGCATGGGCATCGGCCCCGTTCCCGCCGTGCGGCAGCTTCTCGAGCGCAACGATGTCGCGCTCGGCGAGATCGGCGTCATCGAGTTGAACGAGGCGTTCGCCGCGCAGGTCATCGCGTGCGAGCGCGAGCTGAAGTTCGACCGCGAACGCGTCAATCCCAATGGCGGCGCGATCAGCCTGGGACACCCGATCGGTTGCACCGGTGCGCGGATCGTGGTGACGCTGCTGCACGAGATGCGCCGCCGTTCCGCGGCGCTCGGAATCGCGACGCTGTGCGTCAGCGGGGGCATGGGGATGGCGATGCTGATCGAGCGCGATGCGGCGGGGCGCGGCTAGGCGCAGCGCCGCGAACGCCAGCGGGCTGCATCCATGTATCTGATAATGCTGACCATCCAGGGTCGAAAGGAGACACCATGAAGAAGGTAGGAGTCGTCGGGTGCGGATTGATGGGGTCGGGCATCGCGCAAATCAGCGCGCTGGCCGGTTACGTCACGACGGTGGTCGAGATCAACGACGAGATCCTCAAGAAGGGCATGGCGATGATCGACCAGTCGATGGAAAAGGGCAAGAAGCGCGGGAAGATCTCCGAGGAGCAGTTCGCCGCGGCGAAGAAGAGTCTGTCCTCGGCGACCGGTCTCGCGGCTCTGAAGGACTGCGACCTCGTCATCGAGGCCGTGACCGAGAATACCGACCTCAAGAAGAAGCTGTTCAAGGATCTCTCCGGGATCACCCGGGGCGATGCCATTCTCGCCACCAACACCTCCTCGATCTCCATCACCGAGATCGCGGCCGTGGTGACGAACCCCGAGCGCGTGGTCGGCATGCATTTCTTCAATCCGGTCCCGGTCATGAAGCTGGTGGAGATCATCAAGGGGCACACGACGTCCGATTCGGTCATGGCCGCGTGCCGCGAGTTCGCGCTGGCGGTGGGCAAGGAGCCCATCACCTGCCCCGACACACCCGCGTTCGTGGTGAACAAGCTCCTCATCCCCTACCTGCTGGACGCGGTGCGGATGGTGCAGGACGGCGTTGCGACGCCCGAGGACGTCGACAAGGCCATGGTGCACGGCTGCGGTTACCCGATGGGGCCCATCACACTCCTCGACTACGTCGGTCTCGACACGACGCTGCACGCGGCCGACGTGATGTACGCGGAATTCCGGGAGCCGAAATACGCCGCCCCGGTGCTGCTGCGACGCATGGTCCAGGCGGGTCACTGGGGCCGCAAGACGGGACGCGGGTTTTATTCGTACGAAGGGAAGTAGGTGGTGACGTTGGACCTCGAGCACATTCTCTACCAGGTCGCGAACGGTATCGCGACGATCACCGTCAACCGCGCACCCATGCTGAACGCGCTTTCCGCTCAGACCGTGCGCGAGCTCGACCACGCCCTGGCGGCGGCCGAGGGCGACGAACAGGTGCGCGTGCTGATCGTGACCGGCGCGGGGGAGAAGGCGTTCGTTTCCGGCGCGGACATCTCGGAGCTGGCGGGCCTCGATCCGTCGTCGGGCACCCGCACCGCCGAGTTCGGCCAGCGCGTGTTCCGCCGCCTGGAGACGATGGGGAAGCCCTCCATCGCCGCCATCAACGGCTACGCCCTGGGCGGCGGTTGTGAGCTCGCGATGGCGTGCACGATTCGCGTAGCGTCGGACAGCGCCAAGATCGGGCTGCCCGAGGTTACGCTCGGCGTCATTCCGGGCTACGCGGGGACGCAGCGCCTGCCGCGCATCGTCGGTCGGGGCGCGGCGATGGATCTGATTCTCACCGGCCGCGCGGTGGACGCGAACGAAGCGCTGCGCCTGGGGCTCGTGAGCCAGGTGGTGCCGCCCGCCGAGCTGGGCGACGCGGCGCGCAAGACGGCACTCCGTATCCAGCGCAACGGCCCGCTCGCGGTGCGGGCGGCCATGCAGGCCGTCGACCACGGGCTCGACGTCGGCTTCGAGCACGGTTGCCGCATGGAGGCGACGCTGTTCGGGCTGCTGTGCGCGACGGACGACATGCGCGAGGGCCTCAAGGCGTTCCTCGACAAGCGCAAGGCGGAATTCAAAGGCCGTTGAGGGCCGCACAAAGGAAGAACGATGAAACGGTTCGACGGGTTCGATTTCGTGATGGTGGATTCGCTGCTCAGCGATGACGAGAAGATGGTGCGCGCGACGGTGCGCGCCTTCATCGAGGAGGAAGCGCTGCCGAAGTTCATGGAGCACTACGAGAAGGGAACCTTCCCGGCGGAGCTCGTGAAGCCCCTGGGAGCGCTCGGCGTCTTCGGGTCCACTATCCAGGGCTACGGCTGCGCGGGCCTCAACAATGTCGCCTACGGGCTCATGATGCAGGAGCTCGAGCGGTGCGATTCGGGGCTGCGGAGCTTCGCTTCGGTGCAGTCGGCGCTGGTCATGTTTCCCGTGCACGCCTTCGGCTCCGAGGAGCAGCGGACACGATGGCTCCCCCGGCTCGCGAGCGGTGAGATCATCGGGTGCTTCGGCCTCACCGAGGCGGACTTCGGCAGCAATCCCGGCGGGATGCTGACCACCGCGGTGGCGGACGGCAACGAGTACGTGCTGAACGGCTCCAAGATGTGGATCACCAACGGCACCAACGCCGGGATGGCGATCGTGTGGGCGAAACTGGACGGCGAGGTTACGGGCTTCATCGTGGAGGCGGACCGCAAGGGCTTCCAGGCCAACTCCATCAAGTACAAGCTCTCCATGCGCGCGAGCGACACCGCCGAGCTGGTGCTCGACGGTGTTCGCATCCCGCAGGAGAACCGCCTCCCCGAGGCGAACGGGCTCAAGGCGGCGCTCATGTGTCTCAATCAGGCGCGCTACGGAATCGCATGGGGTGTCATCGGCGCGGCGATGGCGTGCTTCCACGAGGCGCTGGAGTACAGCAAGGACCGCGTCATGTTCTCGCGACCCATCGCGGGCTTCCAGCTCACGCAGAAGAAGCTCACGGACATGGCTACCGAGGTATCGCTCATGCAGCTCATGATGGTGCAGTTGGGCCGCTTGAAGGACGACGGAAAGCTCAAGTTCCCCCACGTCTCCATGGCCAAGCGCAACAACGTGCGCAAGTCGCTGGAGATCGCGCGCACGGCGCGCACCATACTCGGCGCGAATGGCATTTCGGGCGAGTACCAGTCCATGCGGCACATGTGCAATCTGGAGACGGTCGATACGTATGAAGGCACCTACGAGATCCACACGCTGATCGTGGGCGACGCTCTCACCGGGATCCCGGCTTACGAGTGAGCGCAACGAAAGGGTGGCAAGCATGACGAGGCGAGTGGTCATTCTGGGCGGCGCCCGCACGCCGATGTCCGAGTGGGTCGGCGGCAAACGCGGCGACGGCGCGCCGGGCGGCGCGCTGAAGGACGTTTCGGCGCTGGAGCTGGGGGCCGTGGCCGCGAGGGGCGCGCTCGACAAGGCCGGCGTTCCGCCCGAGCGCATCGATCACGTGGTGATGGGCAACGCGCTGCAGACCAGCGGTGACGCGATCTACGGCGCCCGCCACGTAGCGCTCAAGGCGGGAATCCCGCAGAAGGTGCCCGCGCTGACGGTGAACCGGCTGTGCGGATCGGGGATCCAGTCGATCATCTCCGGGGCCCACATGATCGCGGCGGAAGGCGCGAACTACGTGCTCGCCGGCGGAATGGAGAGCATGAGCCAGGCGCCGCACGTGATTCGCGGCGCGCGCTCCGGCTTCAAGCTGGGCCAGGGGCAGCTCGAGGATTCGCTGCTCGTGTCGCTGATGGACCCGATGTGCGGGCTGCTCATGGCGCAGACCGCGGAGCGGCTCGCAAAACGGATGGGAATCCCGCGCGAGGCGCAGGACGAGTACGCGCTCCGCAGCACCCGCCTGGGCGAGAAGGCCGCCACCGGGGGTGCGTTCAAGGATGAAGTGGTGCCGGTCGAGGTGCGCCGCGGCTCGAAGGTCGTCGCCACGGTGGAACGCGACGATCACTTCTTCATCAACGCCACCATGGAAGGGCTGGCGCAGCTGCGGCCCGCCTTCGGCCAGGACGGCACCGTCACGGCCGGGAACGCGAGCGGCATGGTGGACGGCGGTGCCTGCGTCGTCATCGCGGACGCGGAAGCGGCCGCCCGCGAGGGGCGGGCGCCCGTCGCCGAGGTGGTGGCGTGGCACGTCGTGGGCGTGGACCCCGCCGAGATGGGGATCGGCCCCGCGCCCGCCATCCGCGGGCTCCTGGAAAAGGCGCAACTCCGCCTGGAGGACATCGACCTGTTCGAGATCAACGAGGCGTTCGCGGCGCAGTACCTCGCAGTGGAAAAGGACCTTGGCCTCGACCGCGAGAAGGTCAACGTCAACGGCGGCGCGATCGCGCTCGGCCACCCGCTCGGTGCCACGGGAACGCGGCTCGTGCTGACGCTCGCACTCGAACTCGGCCGCAGAAAGAAGACGTACGGAATCGCCAGCGCCTGTATCGGCGGTGGCCAGGGAATCGCAATTCTCATCAAACGGTAAGACGCATCAATAAGGAAGGACGACATGGCAACCATTGCTGTGATCCCGGGGGATGGTGTCGGTCCCGAAGTGACCGACGAGGCGGTGCGCATGCTCGAGCGCGTGAGCGAGATCGAGGGTTTCAAATACAGGACCGTTACGTACCCGTTCGGCGCTGAGCACTACCTCAGGACGGGTGAGCTGATGCCGCAGAGCGCGCTCGAGGAGTTCAAGCAGATGGATGCCATTCTGCTGGGGGCGATCGGCGACCCGCGGGTGGAAACCGGCATCCTGGAGCGCGCGATCATCGGCGGGTGCCGGTGGACGCTGGACATGTACATCAACCTGCGCCCCATCAAGCTGTACGCAGAGTACCTGTGCCCGCTTAAGGACAAGAAGCCGGAGCACATCGACATGGTGTTCGTGCGCGAGAACACCGAGGATCTCTATATCGGAATGGGCGGCCATTTCAAGAAGGGCACGCCCGACGAAGTGGCGATCCAGCAGATGATCATGACGCGCAAGGGCGTCGAGCGCGCGGTTCGCTACGCGTTCGATCTCACGCGCAAGCGCAACCGTCGTAAGAAGCTCACGCTGATCGACAAGGTCAACGCCATCGGTGCGATGGAGATATGGACGCGCACCTTCGAGGAAGTGGGGCAGGAGTACCCGGACATCGAGCGCGATCACGCGTACATCGACGCGGCGTGCATGTGGATGGTGAAGAACCCGGAGTGGTTCGACGTGGCGGTCACCGGCAACATGATGGGGGATATCATCACCGATCTCGGCGCCGCCATTTCCGGCGGTCTGGGGATCGCCGCGTCCGGCAACATCCACCCGGGCAAGGTCAGCATGTTCGAGCCGATCCACGGCTCGGCCCCCAAGCACGCCGGCAAGGGGCTGATCTGCCCGCTCGCGGCGATCGCGGCGCTCCAGATGATGCTCGACTTCCTCGGGCAGCAGTCGGCGGCGGCGCGCCTGGACGGGGCCTTGACCGGGGCGCTCACGTCGGGCGAGATTCGCTCGCTCTCGACGAACAGCGGCATCGGGACCAGCAAGTACACGGATATCGTTCTGAAGCACCTGGACTAGGGGCGCGGAACGATTCAACGCTCTGTTTGTAAATTAATTACGGTTTCCGCGAGAGTGGCGGAACTGGCAGACGCGCTGGACTTAGGATCCAGTGAGGCAACTCGTGGGGGTTCGACTCCCCCCTCTCGCACCAGGACGGGGAAGGAATGGCGCACGTGCACGATCCCGAAAACGAACACCATCACCACGAGCATGGT
>DASTOO010000062.1:0-12695 GCA_035762505.1 Candidatus Krumholzibacteriia bacterium | reverse complement strand
TGATCAAGTTCGTCATCGGGGCGTTGGTCGCCATCAACCTCGCGGCGGGCGCGGCGCACGCGCGCGGTGCGGACACAACCGCAACGTACCAGGTGCAGGTGCGCGATGCCGCGACGAACCGCATCGCCGTGCGCGCCACCGTGCCGAGCAACGGCGCGGAACTCAGGATGGCGACATCGCGCCCGGGAAACGTGCCGGAACTCGCCGCTGCCGGCTGGCCGGCACTCGTCCAGCACCTCAGGGTCACCGATGCCGCCGGCGCGGTCGTGGACGTCACCGGGGACGGCGCCGGGGGGTGGACGCTCGCGAGGTCCATCGACGGCCCGCTTACCCTCGAATACGAGGTCGACTTCGCTCCGCTCGCCGCGCGCGGCTGGCCGGCACCGCGCGAAGCCGCATTCGCCGACGCCGGGCACATGATCGTCATCGGCCGCTCGCTGTTCATCACGACTCCGGCGCAGCGCACGAGCGAGGTGCGCTTCGCGTTGCCGCGCGGCTGGCAGGCCGTCGTGCCGTGGCCGGCGTTGCGCGGCGCGCGCCACGCAGCCACCGTTGCGTCCACCGACGATCTGTGCGAGAACCTGGTCGCGTTCGTGCACGGAAAGCCGGACGTGCTGACCGCCGGCGGGTTCAACCTCAAGGTCGTCGCACTGGGGCACTGGGAACCCGCGCGCGACGACGTGCGGCGCGTGCTCGGCGTCTCGGCGCATCGGCTCGTCGACTTCATCGGGTTCACCGGTCGCGGAGACTACCTGGTGGTGCTGCTGCCGCACGCCGAGCGGGGCGGCGAGTCCTTTCGCGCCAGCTTCGCGATGTCACTCGATGTCGCACCCTCACAGGCCAACCTGGGCGACTGGGGCAACACCGCCGCGCACGAGGTGTTCCACTACTGGAACGCCTGGCGTCTGCACGGCGCGGACTACCCGAGCTCGCAGTGGTTTCAGGAAGGATTCACCGAGTACGCCGCCAATCTCGCCCTGGTCTCGGGCGAGCTGACCACCCCCGCGGAGTTCTACGCAACACTCGCCGTGCATGCGACCCGGTACCGCAAGCTCACCACGCCGCTCGATGCTCCGGGCACCCACAAGGGTCCGCCGCTCTACAGCGGCGGCGCTCTGGTCGCATTCGTCTGGGACACCGAGATCCGCGACGCCACCGATGGCAAGCACGGCGTGGGAGACGTGCTGCGGCTGCTCCTTCACAGCACCGACGATGGTGCGCGACCCTACGCGTGGGCCGACATCCGCGCCGTTCTCGAGAGCCTCGCGCCCGGCGACTGGGAAGGGTTCCACAGCCGCTACATTCACGGCACCGAACCCCTGCCGCTCGACGACGCGTTCGCGCGCGTCGGGCTGCGCATGATGCAGGGCGACGACGGCGTCATTCGTGTGGAGGAGGACCCCGAGGCGTCGGAGAGCGCGCATGCGTACCGGCGAGCCATGCTGGACGGAAGGCATTAACGAGCGTCTCCGCGAGGCCTTGACAATTGTATATTGTTGGAATATACATTGTATATGGCTGAGGTGCTGAATCAGGGGGACTGGGACGGGTTCGATTGCGACGAAGGGAACCTCCTCAAGAACTGGGACGCCCATCGGGTTACTGCGTCCGAGTGCGAGCAGGTGTTCTTCAATCAGCCGATCGTCACTCGGCCGGACGAGGCGCACTTGACAGTCGAGGCGCGTCATTATGCGCTCGGGATTACCGATGCCGGGCGTCGTCTCTTCGTCGTTTTCACGGTCAGGCGGAAGAATATCCGGGTGATCTCCGCGCGTGACATGAGCCGTCAGGAACGGAAGGTGTTCGATGAGTTCTAAGAAGAAAGTCCCCAAGTTCAAGTCCGAGGACAAGGAACGCGAGTTCTGGGCGCGGGAGGACTCCACCGCGTATATCGATTGGTCCAAGGCCCGCCGGACCGTTCTGCCCAATCTCAAGCCGTCTCTGAAGACCATTTCGTTGAGACTTCCCGAGTTGATGCTCGCGGAAATCAAGCTGCTGGCGAACAAGCGCGACGTTCCATACCAATCGCTCATCAAGGTGTTCCTGGCCGAGAGACTGGAAAAGGAACTGAAGTCCCGGTAGTTGCGAAGCGCAGAATGGCCGGATCCGGATGTCGCGGAACCCGAAGGACATGAGATGACATCGAACATCGCGTTGAAGCAGAAGGCCGCCGCGTTCCTCTCACTGCACAAGGGCGGCAGGCTCCTCGTCCTTCCCAACGTCTGGGATCCCCTGGGTGCCAGGATCCTCGAGGCGAAGGGGTACCCGGCGGTCGCCACCGCCGGTGCCGCGATATCGGCCTCGCTCGGGTACAAGGACGGCGAGAGGATCAGGCACTCCACCCTGATCGAGGTCATCGGACGCATCGCCGCGAGCGTTGCCATCCCGGTCACCGCCGACATCGACGCCGGGCACGGGAAGACGGTCTCCGATCTGGAGGAGACCATTCGCGCCGTGATCGGCGCCGGTGTGGTGGGCATCAACATCGAGGACGGCATCGAGGATGGCAAAGCGCTGCGACCCGTGACGGAACAGTGCGAGAGAATCTCGGCGGTGCGGGAATGCGCGGCGCGAGAGGGAGTGCACCTCGTGATCAACGCGCGGATCGACAGCTTTCACGTTTCGTCGGTCTTTTCAAACATCGCCGACGCGAGGGAGGACGCGGTGGCGCGGGCGGCCGCCTACGCGCAGGCCGGCGCGGACTGCGTCTTCCCGGTGGGTCCCGGCGACGCGGAAACCGTGAAGGTGCTCCGCTCCCGTATCGACTCTCCCATCAACATCATATGGACGCCCAGGGCGGCGGCGCCGGCGGAGCTGGAGTCCATCGGGGTCAATCGTTTGAGTTTCGGGCCGTTCATCCATCGGGCACTGATGCGGACGTTCGTCGACATCGCGGACGCGCTGATGACGCACCAGGACCCGTCGGGTGTGAAGAACATGCTGTCGAAGAGCGACACGGACGCGTTCCTGCGCGACGGCCCGGAGTGACGGCGGGCAACGCAGGGCGGCGTGTATACAAGCCGCGAAACCGTCCCTTGACGATTAGCTGGACAGTTGCTAAACTCCCGTTTTTGGGGGAGCACTGTCCAGTGTGTTAAACAGGCCACGAGCCTGAGCAGCCCGGCCCGTTTCCTGCCTGCCTCACATCGCTCTCCGAGAGCCACATGCAGACGTGTGCATGCACGTCGTTTCGTGACGCCCAGCGACCATCAGGAGCACGGTGGTGACCGTCAGACCGGTTGGTTCCGGGAAGGGACGGATGTCCCCCCCGGTCGATGCCCTGGAAGCGCGTGGCAGTCCCCTGCCGCCGCCGGGACCGGACTTCGTCGGCGAGAGCCCGCCCACCCGCGAGTTGCTGTCGCTGGTTGCGCGCGTCGCCGGCACTGAGGCTCCCGTTCTGATCACGGGGGAGAGTGGCACCGGCAAGGAGATTCTGGCTCGCACCATCCACGCCCGCAGCCGACGGCGCGACGGCCCGTTCGTGCCGGTGAACTGTGGCGCCATCGTGGACACGCTCGAGGAATCGGAGTTGTTCGGCCACGTGGCGGGCGCATTCACGGGGGCGCACCGGCGAAAGACGGGAAAGTTCGAGGCCGCTCACGGCGGTTCGATCTTCCTCGACGAGATCGGGGAGATGAGCCTGCACCTGCAGGTCAAGTTGTTGCGCATTCTGCAGGATGGGGAATACGCCCCGGTGGGAATGGTCGAGACGTGTCACGCCGACGCGCGTGTGATCGCGGCGACCAACCAGGACCTGAACCGGCTCGTGGATACGAGGCAGTTTCGCGCCGACCTGTTCTACCGGTTGAATGTGGTGCGCCTGGAGGTGTCGCCCCTGCGACGCCGGCGCGACGACATCCCGCTGTTGCTGCATCACTTCGTGAGGGCGTACTCGTCGCAATACGGGCGTCCGGAACCTGACATCGATCCCGACGTCGAGCGTGCCCTCCAGGACTACGATTTCCCGGGGAACGTTCGTGAGCTGTCCAACGTCATCCAGCGCGCCATCATTCTCGGGACCGGCCCGTCTCTGACACTGGCTGCGCTGCCGGACGAGATCCGCCATCCATCGAGCGCACGCGGTAATGCAGGCCCCCGGGCCCACGAGGCGCGCTTTCGCGAGGCGAAACGGCGCCTGATCGAGGAATTTGAGCGCGAGTACCTGATCGCAATCATCCAGGATTGCGGCGGTATCGTCAGCCGTGCGGCCAGGCGCGCCGGCTTGAGCGATCGCATCATGCACCAGAAACTGCGCGCGTACGGCATCGACAGCCGCAGCTTCCGCGCGATGCCGGATCCGAGTGAATGATCGACGCGCGATTTCCCTGAACCCCGCTTCCACATTTCCAGAACCATAGTTCCAGAAGCAGCGTAACGCGTGCGTCGCAAGCCGGAGAGCGGCGCGCGGGCCCCGCAGGTAAGTCAACGCGCGCTGCGACGTTGTCGCGTTTGCGTCGTTGCGCGCATCTACCCGGCAGAATTGGCCTGCCAATTGCGTTTCGTCCGTCGCCAAGGAAAGGAGGCGTCTCGCATGGTTGGGTATAACGAGTGGTACGAAGAAGAGGAGAGATTCTGGAACCTGCGGGAGATCCTGTCATCCGAGTACGCGGATCTTTCGGACGACCAGATTGAAGCCGCCCTCGACGGTGTCCTGGGTGAAGGCGCCGCCGAAAACCTGGAGGGCTTCTGGAAGCAGGCAAAGAATATCGGTGGGACCCTCGGCAAGTATGCGCAGGGCGCCCTTCCCGGCGTCATTCAGGGTGCGACGGCCGGGGCCGCACTGGGGCCGATGGGTATCGTCGGCGGCGCGCTGAGCGGTGGCGCGATCAGCGTCGCCCAGCAGGCCACGGCGAAGAGACCCCCCGCCACGCCGCGTCGCGCCGGAGCTGCAACTACATCGGCGGCCCCGCTCCCCAACGGGTCTGCCGCCGCCGGGCAACTGCTCCAGCTCCTGTCGCGCCCCGAGATTGTTCAGTCCCTCCTCGCGATGGCGATGGGCGCCGCGGGCAAGCCGTCGGTGCGAGTGGGTCAGACGCCGGTTCCGGTCGGCGCGGTGACCAACCTGCTCGGTGCGCTTGCCAATCAGGCCAGCGTCGAGCATCACGCGCTCACGGCGGGTGAAGTTTCCGGCTCGCCCGCGTACCTCCTCGATTCCCACGGGGAGTTCGTGTGTGACCCGACCAGCGCGACGGAGCGCGCCGGCGTTCTGCTGGAGTTGCTGGCGGACTCCGACCCGTGGGCCGATGCGGGTGAGAGCAACGACGATGAATCCGGCGAGTTTGACGATGTCGACGACTACCCCGACAACGTGGACGAACTGTACGACGGCATCGAGCTCGCGGAACTCTATGCCGGGGACGAACTGGAGTACTGATCATGCTGTCGATGGACACGCTCTCGCTCTTCAAGGAAATGATGGCGTCGCCCCACGACGCGGCGTCGCGCGCCGGCGCCGCGCTGGCCGAACACGACGACCCCCGCGTTCGCATGATCGCGGAGATGTGGGCCAGCCAGCGTGCCGAAGCGACCGGCGACGAACCCGACGCCGAGCCGGCCGACGACGTGTCGGCGGCGGAGGTCCGTCCGGAGCCGGACATGGCGCGCATCCGCGACCACATCCGTCTTCTCACGGATCATCTCCGCTACGAGCGCCAGCTGCGCCACGAGATGGCGCGGGCACTGGGCGCGTGTCATTGCCTGGGTGAGGACGCCGAATGCGGCGATTGCGGCGGCGCAGGCACGCCAGGCACGCGAATTCCCGATCGTCGGGCATTCGCGCATTTCGTGCTGCCGGTCATCATGCGAATGAAGCAGGACCGCCGACGGACGGCGGTGTCCGAAACTCCCAGGGAACCAGCGGGGAGCGAAGCCCCCGGTGAAAGGAGCTCCACATGAGTACGTTCGAGTCGCTGTTGGAAGATGACGAGTTGCTGTCCGAGGACGAGCTCGAGGACTTCGACGACGCGTTGTTCGAGGGCATCGAGTCGTTCGGTGAGTACGATGAACTGGGCGAGCGCCGCCGTCGTGGAAAATCGCGTCGGCCGGGCCGAGTACGCCCCGGGAAGCTCCCGCAGGGGCGCGGGTACGTTCAGCCGCGGCCGACCGGTGCGTACGCCACCCAGGCCCAGCTGCAGGCGGGGCTGGCACGGGTCGGAAAAGACATCCGCACCCAGGGAGACGTTATCAAACGTGTCACCGCCCAGGTCAACAAGGTCAACTCGGACCTGGGTGTGGTCAATGCGCGACAGGACTCGGAGATTCTCGCGTTGCGCAAGGGGGTCAAGAAAGTCGACGACTCCTCGAAGAACCAGGCCCAGCTCACGATGCTCCTGACGCTGCTGCAGAAGGCGCCGGAGCTCGAGGCAAAGCCGAACCTGACGCCGGAGCAGAAGGCGGCGGCCGACGTGGTCGTCGGCATCACTCAGCACAAGAAGCAGGACAACACGCTTCCGCTGATGATGATGATGATGGGCTCCGGAGGCCTCGGAGGCTCGGACAATTCGATGAACATGATGCTCCCGATGCTGCTTCTGCTCGACAAGTAACGACATTCAGGCGGAAGCAACCCATCGACCAGAAAATGGAGGCGTATCATGGCTATCAATCCGTTCAATCCGATAACGATCCTGCTCAATCGAGAGATTGCGTTGCGGCAGAAAGTCGAGCCGTCGCGCGCGGTGCCGTTGGCGCTTACCGGGTCGGTGCTCGGCGGCATGACGCAGTCGCCGTGGGTCGGGCCCATACTCACGCGGCACCTGGCCCAGCGTGAGGCAATCCCCGAGCCCGCGCCGCCGGCGAAGCCCCGAGATGACATCAGGGACGACGCCATGATCGGGGGCGCGGCCGCGGCGCGCGAATCCGTGGCGGTGCTGCTGGCGGAGGCGGGCCAGCTGCAGTCGGTTGGAGGTGAACCCGAGCACGACCTGAAGCACGTCGGCGACGCGCTGCTGCGGGAGGTCGCGGCTGCGCGCGCGCGCTCGGAACAGGCGCAGGAGGCGGCCCGGGCTGCGGCCGAAGCCAATCGCGAGGCGGGGAAGGCGTTTGCCGAGACCGCGGAGCGGGCGCGCAACGATTTTCTTACCCGCGCAGCCGAGATCGAGGTGGCGTTCGACTCCAAGAAACGCTCCTTCAGCGAGGCCATGGCCGAATTGAAAGATTCGTTCGGCCATCTCCTCGATGGCGTCGCGGCTGCGAACGACACCGCGAAGGGACACGGCGCCCGGGGGGCACGGGGAGCTGCGCACGTCGGCGCGTCGAACAGGTTGAAGCGGGGCAACCCCGCGCGCCCCAGTGAGGAGCTGCTGAAACCGGCCGATTGAGAGCAAGCCGGGAATCGATCACGCCCGAACGGAACCTTGTCCGGAGATGATGCGACGATGGATCCGGCCCTGCGGGAACTTCTGGAGACGAACCCCGACGAAAGGGTCGAGGCCGTCATCCGGCTCGACGGCAACGGTGGGGTGCCACCCGGGGTCGAGATCGTGGCCCGCTTCGGCGACGTCGCGACGTGCCGCGTGGCGCGGGAGCTGGTGGGCGAGGTATGGTCCGACGCGGATGTTGTGAGTCTCAAAGCCGCTCGCGTCTTCGGTCCCGACCCGGATATCGGTTCCAGCCTGGAAGGCGAGAGCGGCGATGAGCTGCATTCATTCCGCGAGACCGGCCCCGTTGCTTCCGACGTTCGTCGTCCCGATGGGCTCCCCGCCGATGGCCGCGGCGTAATCGTCGCGGCCGTCGACTGGGGCTTCGATTTCCTGCATCCCAACTTGATCGGCGATGACGGAACCTCGCGCATCCTGGCGCTCTGGGACCAGACTGCTCCCGGAGCGGGTGTGGAGCCGTATGGCTACGGCCGCGTGTTCGAAAAGGAGGACATCGATGCGGCGCTCCAATCGCGCGATCCCTACGCGGCGCTCGGTTATCACCCGGCCTCGGGTGATCCCGCGGGGCGGGGCGCGCACGGGACGCACGTGATCGACATCGCCGCCGGCAACGGGCGCGCGCCCGGCTCCCCGACCGGCGTTGCGCCCGGTGCCGATCTTCTGCTGGTTCACCTCGCCGCGCGCGGAACCGGTGGCCGCGCCAATCTCGGCGATTCCGTCACGTTGCTCGAAGCGCTCGACTGGATCCGCAACCGCGCCGGCGAGAGGCCGTTCGTGTGCAATCTCTCGGTCGGCCGTCACGGTGGGCCCCACAACGGTCTCACGCTCGTCGAGCGTGGCATCGACGCGCTCCTCACCGAAGCGCCCGGCCGCTGCGTCGTTCAGAGCACGGGGAACTACTACGGAGCCAACGTTCATGCCTGCGGACAATTGCGGCCGGGACAGACGCACGTGCTCCATTGGGTCATCGACGAGTCCGACGTCACGCCCAACGAGCTCGAAATCTGGTATGCCCGGCACGACACGATGCGCGTGGAGCTTCAAGGCCCGGAGGATCTGCCGCGGATCTCGGTCACGCCCGGAGATGATGACCGCATCGAGCGCGGCGGCGAGAAGCTCGCACACGTCTACCACCGCGCCAACGATCCCGCCACGGGAGACACGCACATCGACATCTTCCTCTACCGCGCGGCGCCGCCCGGAACCTGGGTGGTCTCCCTGATCGGGGAGGACGTAGTCGACGGTCGCTATCACGCGTGGGTGGAACGCGACGCGGCCTGCCCGGGCTGCCAGTCGCGACTCGCCCCCGACGAGGCGACACCGCGCTCGACCACGGGCACCGTCTGCAACGGATTTCGGAGCGTGGTGGTGGGCGCGCACTCCGCGCACGAGCCCGCTCGACCGCTGGCCCATTTCAGCAGCTCCGGCCCCACGACGGATGGCCGCTCGAAGCCGGACCTGCTCGCACCCGGTGTTCGCGTGCTGGCGGCGCGATCCGCGACGCGCGGCGAACCGGCTTCGGGGGGAAGGCTCACGCGCATGTCGGGAACGAGCATGGCGGCGCCGCATGTGACGGGCACGATCGCCTGCATGTTCGAAGCAGCGGGCCGACCGTTGAGCATCCAGGAGACGCGGGTGATCCTGTTGAGCGCGGCGGAATCGTGGAACAGGGATGCGCCCGCGGAGGACCGTGTGCGCGCGGGAAGCGGGTACCTCGACGTCGAGCAGGCGGTACTCGCGGCGGCGTCCGTGCGCCCCTCCGCCCTCGCGGAAACGAGCGACATGGAGATCGCGATGTCGCACCCGCTCGCGGGGGCGTTGTGCGCGTGCGGCAGCGGCGCCCGAGAGCAAGCGGAAGAATTTCCATGTCAGGGCGAGGGAATCGGGCAGGCAGGTGTGGCCGAGCTTATTGAAGACTTGACGGCGTATCGCGAACCGCCCGGTGCGGGAGCGGTCGAGCAGGCACACGACGACGTGGCTTCGCCCGGCTCCGAGCCGGCCTGGGAAGCACCGCCGCAATGGAACTTCACGCCCAAAGTGGAAGTCTGGATGGACGGCGTGGCAGCCGATCCCGGGGCGAACGAAAGCCTGATGCTCTATGTGCGCTTTCATCCGCAGCCACGCCTTGCGATCGTCAACTACCTCCGGCGCATCCAGAAGAAACAGCCATGGGCGAAGGATGTTCTGGAAGAAATCAAGTCCGCGGCGGACCTCAATGCGTTGCTCGATGAAATCGCACTGTGGTTGAGGGTCACCAACTTCGAACATTCCAAGGAGGATGCCGCATTCGGCGTACGCTTCGCGGCGGAGAAGGCGTTGCGCGACGATCTGTGGGATGCCGTTCAGCGGATCGCGAGTTGGCGTCGGGTGCGCGCCTATCAGGCGAAGGCCGTCCTGGAGAAGGACCTGTGGCGCCTGGGGAGGATCGGACGCGCCTTCGCGGACGACCTCCTGAAGAGCGCGTTCCCCCGACTCTACCGGCGCATCAAGCTGAGCGAGGTTCCGTCCGCAATATACGATTACATTGGTTGGCACTTCCTCGCCGCAGGGGAAGAGAGACTCAAGAGCGATCCGCGCTTCCAACACATCGTCAAGGCGACGGCTCGTTGAACGCGCGCGGAGGATACGGCCATGGCACGATTCACGGAAAGTGACACTGCGCTTCTCGGGTTCGATCCGGAGACCATCGAGTCCGGCGAAGTATTGATTGAATCCGTCGTTCGGCACGTCGCCGGGGGAGCCATATTCGGCGTCGAAGGCGGGCCCGCCGGCGCCGCCGAACTCTTCGACGCGCTGGCTGGATACCGTGGGCCCGCCGCGCGGCGTCACTTCGAGGAATCGTTCCGTGTCATCGCGGCGCCCGGGGAAACCGCGTACGAGCCGATCGCGCCGGGCGATCTCATTCTTACGCGCCTCCTCGGTGAAGGGGGGCTCGCGCGCGCGGCGGCAATCGTCCGAGCCGGTGAATCCGACGACGTCGGCAGCGGGGCCATCGAAATCGTCGCGGCGCCGCTTTCCCGGGAGCGCGCCCGCGGCCGGGCGCGTGAGGCGGGCTCGCGAACCATCGTGCTCGATCTGCGGCAGACGCCGGTCGACCAGCTGATCGTCCGCGCGCGTAATGGAGAGGGTGCTGCGCCCGAAGCAATCGCGATCGAAGAAGCGCCGGGCGAGTCCGGCGGATCATGCGCGCCGCCCGGACCGGTGCCCGCCGCGTGCCAGGGATTGGGTCCGAAGGAGGTCCTCGATTGCTTCCGTCTGGGGAGCGCACGAGTGGAACCCCGTCATCAACCGCAGATCGTGAATATCGCGCGGTGCGTCCTCGAGAGCCAGAGGACGACGACGCCGATCACGACCCTCGATGTGGTCGGCCACACCGACCCGCTCGGTTCCGACGCGGACAACGACCGGCTCGGGCAGAGGCGCGCGGACGCCGTCAAGGCGGAGCTGCTGACCACCCTGAACCGGATGACCGGCGGCGGTCCGCCGGCCGTTGCCATCACGGCGCGAACGCGCGGGGAACGCGATCCTCTACCCGGCGACGCGGCGTTGAGCCGGCGCGTGGAAGTGATCCCGCCGTTCGTGTTCACGCCCGGCGTGCCGGCGCCCCCGGTGCCGCGTCCACGCCCGTTGCCGCGACCGCGAGCGACTGCGCTGGATCCCGCGCGGTGGACGCGCATCATGCACTCACCCCAACTGCGCACGGGGAACTTCGTCGACTTCCTGATCGACGGCCCGCGCGCGTTTCGCGCCATGCGCGACGCCATCCTCACCGCGACGGGTGAGGAGCACTACATCTACCTCCTCGGCTGGTGGCTGACGGACGACTTTCCACTCGTGCCCGCGACACCACCGCCCGTCACGATCCGCGAGTTGTTTGCGGACCGGTCGGCACGCGGCGTTCAGATTCGCGCCATGCTGTGGGACCAGGCGTTCAGCACCCAGAACACGGCCGAGGTGGGCCGGATCTCTGCCCTGCCGAACGGCGCGGCCATCCTCGACGGCCACACATTCAGCAGTCACCCGACCTTCAACGTGGGCAGTCATCACCAGAAGGTCCTGGTGGTGAAGGGTGAGCAAGGGCTCATTACGTTCTGCGGAGGAATCGATTTCAATCCGGACCGGATTCGTGCCGTCTCCGGCGGCGGAAGCAGCAGCGGCGGCTCGAGCAGTGGTGGATCGAGCGGCGGGAGCAGCCGCGGCGACGACGGCGGCGCGGGCGCCGCGACCGCGTCGAGCAGCGGAAGCAGTGGAGGTGCCGGCTCACCGATGCACGACGTGCACTGCAGGATCGTCGGCCCGGCGGCGCACGACCTGTTGCAGACGTTCATTCGCCGCTGGGACGCACACCCCGATCACGTGAATATCGACGCGACGCGCGGCAATCTGCGCGGGCGGACGGAGCCGGTGCCGTCGCCCCTTGCGCCCCGCACCATTCCCGCCGGGAGCACGGGCGGCAACTGTGCTGCCCGCATCACGCGCACCTACAATCCGGTCAGGCCGCTCGCGGCCGGAACCAGCGCGGTCAGGGAACGAAGCATCCGCGAAACCCTGATCCTGGGCATTCGCAACGCCAGGCGCTTCATCTATATGGAGGACCAGTACCTGGTGAGTCTGGATGCCGCGGCGCAGCTGAATGCCGCGTTGAGCCGCATCCAGCACCTCACGATCGTGATCCCCGATTCACGCATCTCCGACATGCCTAGGGTGTGGGAGGCCCGCTTGAGCTTCGTCAACCGGCTCACGCGGGGGCCGCACGGGCACAAGGTGCACGTCTTCTTTCTGGCGACTCCGCCGAACACGCCGGGGACGGCGCCGGTGTTCGGGCCTCACACGTACGTCCATGCGAAGATCTGGGTGTTCGATGACGAGCTCGCCGTGATCGGATCGGCCAACTGCAACAACCGCGGCTGGACTCACGACAGCGAAGTCAACGCCGTGCTGTTCGAGGACGTCAATCCGACGGGGCAGACATTTGCGCAACGCTTCCGCATGGCGCTCTGGGCAGAGCATCTCAACGTGACTCCGTCGCGGGTGGCCGACGGCGTCGCGAGCCGGAGCCTGTGGACTACGCCGCCGCCGGGTGCGAGAGTCCGCCCGTACAATCCGCGAGCCGGGACAGACCCACTCACGCAAAGGTTGATCCCGATGGGTATGATCGACCCCGATGCGGGACCGTGAGCGGTCGCCCTGACGGTGTTCTGCACCCGCCCACCTGCCACGGGCCATTCAGCGCTTTACTCTGAGGTAAATGGAACTTATAGTCCGCAGTTTATGGCCCGGCCCGCAAAAGAACGCTGTGAAGCAGCGCGGCGGAGA
>DASTOO010000061.1:0-9793 GCA_035762505.1 Candidatus Krumholzibacteriia bacterium | reverse complement strand
GAATCGTGGCTTCTGTTCGGTCACCCCTTCAAGCGGGGGAACCCAACGCCACCGAAACTGATCCAACCGGGGCCTCGCCGCAGGGCGGGGCCTCGGTTTTTTCCGACCCGACGAGGAGGAACGCAATGGACATCGGCATCGAGAAGACACTCGCCCTCTCTTTCGACCAGGCGCTCACGGCCGTTCCGGAGGCGTTGAATGCGGAAGGCTTCGGAAGCTCAAGGTCCCGTTCCGGCGTTACCGCATCCTCGGCGCGTGCAACCCGCCCCTCGCGCACCGCGCCCTCTTCGCGGAGATCGACGCGGGCGTCATGCTGCCGTGCAACGTCATGGTGTACGAGGACGACGACGGGCACGCGGTGGTAACGGCGGTGGATCCCATGCAGACGCTCGCCCGCGATCACCCCGGCCTCGAGGCGGTCGCCCGCGAGGTGCGCGAGAAGCTCCGTCGCGTGGTGGCGGCGCTCCGCTGAAGTCGACGCTATTCGCGGGCGTGGATGCGCACGAGCCGGCGCGTCGCCACGCCCCCCGCGCCCTGCACCCGCACGAGATAGACACCGGACGCCACGCGGCGTCCGGTGTCGTCGTCTCCGTCCCAGATGAACGCGCCCGCTTCCGGCGGCGCCAGGCGCCGCACGCGCCGGCCGCGGACGTCGTGGATCGTCGCGGTCAGGGCCGCATCCTCGCCTGCAATGATGCGCGTGACGCCCGACGAGGGATTGGGGTGGATCGAGTGAATCACGACGGCGCCGGAACCCCCGTGTCCCGCCGCCCGCACGGGAATGACGCTCGCGACCACGGGGTCGTGGTCGCTCGCGGCGCCGGCCATGCCCGCCGCCACGTGCACCACGTCCACCGCACCGCCCGCGACGAGCGCCGGACTCACGAGAATGCGGTCGTAGGCGTGGGCGTTCCCCTGGAAGACGTATGAGTAGCGCTCCTCCTCCGGCAATCTCCACAGAAGATCGTACAGTGCGGTCGACGACGACAGCGGCGCGAGCGCGCCCGAGAAGATGTCGTCGTTGAAGTCGCCGGCCACGACGACGCGCGCGCCTTGATCGATGCGGAGGATCGACTGTACGAAGTCGCGCACGATCGCGGCCTGCGCGAAGCGCTTGTCCGCGCGCGGATCCAGCGGTGGTTGCTGTGCCCCGAACTCCGGCGTCGTGCCGCCGCGGGACGAGAAATGACATACCACGAGGAAGACCGGCACGCCTCGGACGCGGAACTCCGCCGCCAACGGTTTGCGGGCGTCGTTCCATGCGGGGTGGTCCGGGGCGACGCGCCCCGGGCTCACCGTGAGCGCGACCCCGTCCGTAGCGGGAACGGCGGCCGTGGCCGTCGCCGGCCCCGCGCGATCCACGAAGACGGCGCGCGTGGAATCGAACAGCGCCGCCACGCGGATGTTGCCGCCCGGCGCGCCCCCGTCCACGCCGTCTGCGGGCGCCACCTCGCGCGCGTGGTAGGATGGTCCCCCCGCGCGGCGGATCGCCGCGATCAGTGTGTCGAGGGTCGCGGTGGCCTCCACCACACCGTCGTCCACGGGCCCGCTCGAATCCTGGATCTCCTGCAGGGCGAGGATCGCCGGCGCGCCGAGATGCCGCACGACGATGTCCGCGATGCGCGGCATCCGGTCCGCGTCGCCGGGCGCGAGGTTGCGCACGTTGAGCGTGGCAATGGTGAGCGTCGATCTGCTCGTGGGGAGCGACACGGTTTCCGCGCCGGGGCCGCGCGCGGCGGCGAGGGGCTCGACCGACGGCGTCACCTCGAAACACCCGAAGCGGTAACCGACCACGCCGACGATGTCGTCCATCGTGTCGCCGGCGTGGAAAGAGGGCATGGGCGTCGAGAGCAGCGCGTCGTCGATCTGCACGCGCTCCGGATTCGCGTCGCGCGGGGCCGCCGTCAGCGTGCCCTGCGTGCTCATCCCGCTGTAACCGTTCGCGACCGCGACCCAGAACTCGCCGAAGGCGTTCGTGGGGCCGACCACGCGCGGTGCCGCGAGCCGCACACGCATGCCTTCGAGGCTTTCCCAGAAGTCGATGCCGTCGAGTGACGGTTCATACGAACTCATTGCATCGTCGTCAATCACCTCGAGCGGCGGAATACGGCCCGATCCGCCCACCAGTGCGGGAATCGGAAGCGGTCGGTCGCGTGCGAGGATACGCACGGACTCCGGGTGCATTTCCGTGACGGTCAGGTTCTCCGCGTCGTTCCCGGGGAGAAATTCGACGATCGAGCCGCTCACCTCGACGTCATCGCCGGGCAGAACGGCCGGGGGAGCGCCGGTATAGATGAAGAGGCCGTCCGACGTGGCGTTGTCGCCGTCCCCCAGGGGATCCTGGAGATGGAAACCCGCGGGCGTCACGACAGTGACGACGCCGCGAGTGGTGACGGATCTGCCCGCGAGGGGCGAGTGGTGCGCGCTTCCCTGAATGGCGGGGATGGGCGTAATGGCCGCGGTCAGCGCGATAACAACTGGTGTGATGATTGACGAAAGCACACGAGTCCTCCTGTGAACGCGGGAGGAGACGTGTTTGCGTGCTCGATGGCGGGGAGGAAGTCACAGGATACCGCGGAGGCGGATGTTTCGCAAGACACGGAACCGCGATCGCCGCGCGGGCGCGGTCCCGTCGGGTCAGCAGCCCGCTGCACGCGGGCCCTTCTCTCCACTCCCGCGCTCTCCCATCATCCGCTCTGCCTCGAAGCGATTATGATACGCACACAAGAGCCGCAGATTATCGAGCGTGCTCGGGCCTCCCAGCGCGAATGGTCGGATGTGATCCACCTGCAGCATGTGTGTGGATCCGCAGCGCCTTCCGTCGCTTCCAACGAATGTGCAACATCCCTGGTCTCGTCCAAATATTTCGTCTCGCACCGCAGCCGGGATCCGGCGTGCGTTAGCGGGCGCCCCGCCTGCTTTCGGAGTTCCCCTTCCCTGTCCCGGCACCTGCGTCCGCTTCTCACGCCGCTCCCGTCGTTTCGCCGGATCTTCGCGATCGAGGAACGCATCCATGAGAAGCTCGAACACGTCCTCATAGGATGCGTTGGCTGGCAGACGATGCGAGGCGAGCGACCGGACGCGATCGAACTTGGCCTTGAAGCCCCTGCCGGCCATGAATGAGAACTTCATGCGTGAGTCGGCGGGGTTACTACGTTCACTCCCATCGTGGGAGTTGCTCCTTGTTTCACAAGGTGCGCTTGACGGTGCAGTGCGGGACGTCGACCGGGTGGCCTCCGGGTTCACCGCAACGGCGAGAAGTGGTGCTTCCTGCGGCTTTGGCGTGGGACGGCACGCGACGACCTCCACTCGATCCCGCGGTTCGACCGCACGCGGTCGGTACTCCGCGACAATCGCATCCACCTCGTCCTGCGTGCGGCCCTGGACTCGTCGAAGCAGGTCCTCCCTATTCTCCTCCGTCAGAATCGACGCCACGCGCGAGATCGTGACCACCGTGACCGCGCTGGACTGGAGAAGCCCGTACACTTCGGGAAACCGTGCGATGCAGCGCGCCGCCTGGATGCGCCTTCCCGCGTCGGACTCGGAATGACCGAGGCACCGGGTGCAGAATGCGAACATAGACGAGTACCCGAGCGAGAGATGCAACTTGCGCCGCTCGATCTCGATCAGGTGGAGCAGAAGTAGCAGCGTGGCGGTGCGCTCGCGGCGGGTGAGCCGATGCGCGCGGGAGACGATCTGGTCATCGGAAAGAGAGTGCAGGAGCATGAGGCGACCTCCACAAGAGAAAGAAACACCGACAGGAGGAGGTTCGGATAGAATCAATATAGCAATGTTAGCCGCGCAGTCAACACAGGAGGGCGTAAAAAGATTTGACGCTTCCCGCGCGCGCGGGCGCGTGGTATCGTGGGGACATCGTCAACCAAGCGGAGATCCGTGACGCTCTCACCCCTTATTCCCGTCGTGCGCGATGCGGACATCCTTCCGGCGCTTGCCAGCACGCCGGTGGGAGAGCTGCTCCGCTACCACAACCTCGGCACGCCGCACCGCGAACACAGCCGCGCCGAGCTGCTCGTCATCATGTGCATGGACAGCCGCAAGAAACTCCGCATCCCGGACAACTTCGCGTTCATCCTGCGCGCGGGCGGCGCGAATATCCGCCGCGCTGAGTTCAAGGTGTCCTTCGCCGTGGGTGTGGGCGCGGTGAGCGCGATCGCGGTGATCGGTCACAGCGACTGTCGCATGGTGGGGCTCAGGGGCCGCCGCGAGGAATTCGTGGAGGGGCTCGTGCGGAACGGGGGCTGGAGCGACGTGGAGGCCGCGGCGGAGTTCGACCGCTACGTCGACGAGTTCCACATCGACGACGCCGTGGAGTTCGCGTGCGCCGAGGCGAAGCGGCTGCGCGTGCGCTATCCGAAGCTCCTGGTCGCGCCGCTCTTCTACACCGTGGAGGACAACCTCCTCCACCAGATTTGCGAGGATGCATGACCCGGCGTTCCCCCGAGATCCGGACCTCTTTCGACCGCGCCTTCTTCGATCGTTTCTATCGACGTTCGACCACCGCGGTCGTCTCCGCGGACGACGTCCATCGCCGCGCGCGCTTCGTGATCGCGTACCTCGCGCACCTGCAGCTCGACGTGCGCACCGTGCTCGACGCGGGGTGCGGCACGGGGCTGTGGAAGCGGGCGCTGCGCCGCGTCGATCGCGATATCGCGTACACCGGCATCGATCCCAGCGAGTACCTGTGCCAACGCTACGGTTGGACGCAGACCGCGATCGCCGACTTCGCGCCGCGCCGGAAGTACGATCTCGTCGTCTGCCAGGACGTGCTGCAGTATGTGGAGGCGGCGGGCGTGCGCCGGAGCATCGCCGCCATGACGCGCGCGTGCGCGGGGGCGCTCTACTTCGACGTCCCCACCAGCGACGACATCGACGACGGTCTCCTCGACATGACGCGCACGGACCGTTCGGTCCACATCCGGAGCGCGGAGTGGTATCGCAAGCTTCTGCGCCGCGACTACGTCAACGCGGGCGGCGGCGTGTTCCTGAAGCGTAGCGCGCGCGCGGTGATCCTTGCCCTCGAACACCTGGAGTAACTCTGCCATGAAGAAAGATCCCGTCTGCGGCATGACGGTGAAAGACGACGGGCCGCACCAGTTCACCCACGAAAGTGTCGACTACCGCTTCTGCAGCGCCGGCTGTCGCGAGAAGTTCGCGCGCGACCCGGCGGCGTATCTCGGCCGGGACGCGCACGGGGAGGGACACGCCGGCCACACCATGGAGCCCACCGCCGCGACGGGCGCCCGTCAGACGCCACCCGCGCTGAACGGCGAATGGACCTGTCCCATGCACGCCGAAGTCGTGCGCGACAAGCCGGGCTCCTGCCCCATCTGCGGGATGGCGCTGGAGCCGCGCATTCCGACGGCGGACGACACCGAGAACCCCGAGCTGCGCGACATGTCGCGGCGCTTCAAAGTGGCGGTGGCGCTCGCGGTGCCGCTCCTCATCGTTGCGATGGGCGACATGCTCCCGGGAGAGCCCGTGTCGCGCATCCTGTCGCCGCGCCTGCGCACGTGGATCGACCTCGTCCTCGCCACCCCGGTCTGTCTGTGGGCCGCGTGGCCGTTCCACGAACGCGCCTGGCACTCGCTTGTCAGCCGCAATCTCAACATGTTCACGCTGATCGGTCTCGGGGTGACGGTCGCGTACCTGTACAGCGTGGTTGCGACCATCGCGCCGGGGCTGTTTCCGCCGACGATGCGCCACCACGGCGGCGGCGTGCCGGTGTACTTCGAAGCCGCGGCCGTGATCACGACGCTGGTCCTGCTCGGACAGGTGCTCGAGCTGCGCGCGCGGCATCGGACAGGCGCGGCGATTCGGCAGCTGCTGGGCCTCACCCCGAAGACTGCGCGGCGGATCGGTGCAAGCGGCGAAGAAGACATCCCCATCGAGCACGTGCACCCCGGCGACCACCTGCGCGTGCGTCCCGGCGAGAAGGTGCCGGTCGACGGCAGGGTGCTCGAGGGGGCGAGCAGCGTGAACGAATCGATGGTCACCGGAGAACCCATTCCGACGGAGAAGAACGCCGGTGACGCCGTCATCGGCGGGACGATCAACGGGACCGGCGCACTCGTGATGGTGGCGGAAAAGGTGGGATCCGACACGCTGCTCGCGCGCATCGTGGCGATGGTGGCGGAGGCGCAGCGCAGCAGGGCGCCGATCCAGAAGCTCGCCGACAGGGTGTCGGGCTGGTTCGTGCCCATCGTGATCCTGATCGCGCTGGCCACGTTCGCGGCGTGGATGGCCGCCGGCCCGGAGCCGCGTCTGGCATACGCCGTCGTGAACGCGATCGCGGTGCTCATCATCGCGTGCCCGTGCGCGCTGGGGCTCGCCACACCCGTCTCGATCATGGTGGCGACGGGAAAGGGTGCGTCGGCCGGCGTCCTGTTCCGGAACGCGGAGGCGATCGAAACGCTGCGCAAAGTCGATACGCTCATCGTGGACAAGACCGGGACGCTGACCGAAGGAAAGCCGTCACTCACCGACTTCGTGACGACGGCGGGCGTCGACGAGAACGAGGTGCTCCGCCTTGCAGCCGCGGTGGAGCGTGCGAGCGAGCACTCGCTCGCCGCGGCGATCGTGCGCGGAGCGGAAGCGCGCGGCGTCGCCATGAACGCGAGCGTCGCCGACTTTGCCTCCGTCACCGGGAAGGGCGCCACCGGCCGTGTCGACGGCCGCGCCGTCGCGATCGGAAACGCCGCGCTCATGCAAGACGCCGCCGTTGACACGGGCGATCTCGCCGCGCGCGCGGAGAAGCTTCGCGAACAGGGACGCACGGTGATGTTCGTCGCCGTCGACGGGCGCCCGGCGGGTCTCCTCGGCGTGTCGGACCCGATCAAGCCCACCACCAAGGATGCGATCCGGAGCCTCCGCGACGACGGCATCCGCGTGGTGATGGTGACGGGCGACAACGCTACCACCGCGCGCGCGGTGGCGCAGGAGCTGGGTATCGACGACGTGGTGGCCGGTGTGCTGCCCGACCGGAAGGTGGAAGAGGTGAAGCGCCGCCAGGAAGAAGGTCGCATCGTGGCGATGGCGGGGGACGGCATCAACGACGCACCCGCGCTGGCCCGCGCCGACGTGGGCATCGCGATGGGCACCGGCACCGACGTCGCCATGGAGAGCGCCGGTGTCACGCTGGTGAAGGGCGACCTGCGCGCCATCGCGCGCGCGCGGGCCCTGAGCCGCGCCACCATGGGGAACATCCGCCAGAACCTGTTCTTTGCGTTCTTCTACAACGCGGCGGCGGTGCCGATCGCGGCCGGGGTGTTCTATCCGGCGTTCGGGCTGCTGCTGAGTCCGATGATCGCGGCCGCGGCGATGAGCTTCAGCTCGGTGAGCGTCATCGGCAACGCGCTGCGTCTGCGAAACGCGCAGATCGACGAGAAAGTATAGTGGCGGTCAGACGGCGAGGACGTCGCGGATGATGTAGCCGCCCGAACGCTCGTCCGGCTCCAGCTCCAGCATCTTTTCCTTCTCCATCATCTTCAGGAGCTCGCTGAAGCTGCGGAAGCCGTAGTACGACTCGTTGAAGCCCGGTTTGCGGCGCTTGATGGCCTGTTTGACCATCGACCCCCAGACCTCGTCTTCGTCGCCGCGCTCGTCCCACAGCATCTCGATCGTGTCCAGCACGAGGTCGAACGCCTCCTGGCGACGCTCCTCGGCGCCTGCGTCGCCGCCCTTGGGGGCGGACGCCGCGGCTTTCGTCTTGGCGGCCGGCCGGCGGCGGCTCTTGCGGCGCTTCTCGTGTTCGCGCACGAGGTCGTCGTAGAAGACGAACTCGTCGCACGCGCTCGTGAAGAGGTCCGAGGTGGAGTTCTTGACGCCGACGCCCATCACGAACTTGTCGTTCTCGCGGAGCTTGGTGACGAGGGGGGAGAAGTCCGAGTCGCCGCTCATTACAACGAACGTGTTGACGTGCGGCTTGGTGTAGCACAGGTCGAGGGCGTCCACGACCATGCGGATGTCCGCCGAGTTCTTGCCCGACTGGCGCACGTGGGGGATCTCGATCAGCTCGAAAGCCGCCTCGTGCATCGACTTCTTGAAGTCCTTGTACCGGTCCCAGTCGCAGTATGCCTTCTTCACGACGATGCTGCCCTTGAGGAGCAGGCGCTCCAGGACGCGGCTGATGTCGAATTCGTCGTAACGGGACTCGCGGACTCCGATGGCGATGTTTTCGAAGTCGCAGAAGACGGCGATGCTTGCGGTTCGGTCTTTCAGGTTCTTTTCGGGCATGGGTACCTCGGTTCAGGCTGGAGTGCAGAATAGCACAGGGGATTCGGTGTATGCTATGGTCGAATCCCCAGCCCGAGGAGGTCACTCGTGGGAAAATTCGTTGGTATCGCTGTTGTTGTCGTCCTGGTGTTCCTCGTCATCTCCGGCGTTTCCAGCTACAACAACCTGGTCAAGCTCAATGAGGGCGTGGGCC
The DNA here is from genome assembly GCA_035762505.1 of Candidatus Krumholzibacteriia bacterium. Classification (GTDB taxonomy): domain Bacteria; phylum Krumholzibacteriota; class Krumholzibacteriia; order WVZY01; family JAKEHA01; genus JAKEHA01. The sequence goes on along the minus strand of DASTOO010000061.1, from coordinate 1,347 downwards.
AGGCCTGGAGCCAGGTGGAGAACGTCTACCAGCGCCGCTCGGACCTGATTCCAAACCTGGTCGAAACGGTCAAGGGCGCAGCGAACTTCGAGCAGGAGACCCTGACGCGCGTCATCGAAGCCCGCGCCAGCGCGGGGCAGATCAAGCTCACTCCGGAGATGCTCAACGACCCGCAGGCGCTGCAGCGCTTCGACGACGCCCAGGGCGCGCTGGGGTCGGCGCTCTCGCGCCTCCTCGTTACCGTCGAGCAGTACCCGGAGCTCAAGGCGAACGCGAACTATCTCGCGCTCCAGGACGAGCTGGCCGGAACGGAGAACCGGATCGCGGTGGAGCGCATGCGTTTCACCGAGACGGTGCAGCAGTACAACGTGGCCGTGAAGCGATTCCCCATGAACCTCCTCGCGGGGATGTTCGGGTTTACACCCAAGTCGTACTTCGAAGCCCGCGAGGGCGCCGAGGAAGCCCCGAAGGTGGACTTCGACTAAGACCGTGAAACGCCTCGTCTCCGTCATCCTCGTGGCCGTGCTCGCGTGCGTCGCGTCGACGGCGCATACCGCCCCGAGCGTGCACATGCGCCTGCCCGACGCGCCCGCCCGCTTCCTCTTCGACGAGCCCGGCGTGCTGTCGGACGACGAGCGCGCCGTCATCGAGGACAGCCTCATGGCCATGGATCGCCGCGGACTCGAGATCGGCGTCGCGGTGTTCCGGTCCACCGGGGGCGACGCCATCGAGAACGTCTCGCTGGCGCTCGCGGAGAAGTGGCGGCCGGGGAGTGCCGAGGAAGACAACGGCGTGCTCCTCGTGGTGGCGGTCGAGGAGCGCAAGGTTCGCATCGACGTGGGCTACGGCCTCGAGGGGCGCATCACCGACGCGGCGGCCGGGCGCGTCATCCGCCACGACATCGCGCCGGCGTTCCGCGAAGGCCGCTACGGCGACGGCATCCTGCGCGCGGTGACGAGCCTCGCGCGCCTCGCCGGCGGGCAGCCGCTCCCGGAACCATCATCGGGCGTGCCCCCGGCGGTACCGCTCATCATTGTCGTGGTCGTGATCCTCATGGTCATCATGATCGCGCGCGCGGGGCAGCAGGCGACGCTGTCGCGCCGCGGACTGGCCGGTCATGGCATACCCGGCGGGACGTACCGCGGGCGCAGCGGGCCGTTCTGGGGTGGATTCGGCAGCGGCGGCGGGGGCGGCTTTGGCGGCGGGGGCGGTTCCTTCGGCGGAGGATCGTTCGGCGGCGGCGGAGCCTCGGGGAGCTGGTAGCCATGGATCATTCCATCCGGGCAAGAACGTACAGGACCACGGCGACGTTTCTCGTGACGGCGGGCACCGTTCTCATGGCGCTCG
>DASTOO010000060.1:0-2114 GCA_035762505.1 Candidatus Krumholzibacteriia bacterium | reverse complement strand
GTCCTCCGCGCGTCAGCCGCAGGCCCTTCGCCGCGAGCGCGCGCGCCACGACCGGTACTTCGCTTGCCGACAGCGGAGTCACGATCGTCTCCTGGAACTCGCGGGCCCTGGCCCGCGCCGCGGACGCGCGGTCGAGCCCCGTCAGGCGGGAGACCTCGGCGTCTCCCATGTCGCCGTAGCCGCGCAAGTCGATGCCCGTCTCGCGCCGCACCTCCCGGACCACGCGCCGCACGTCGGCGTAGCGCGGACACAGCCGGATGACGAGGAGGGCATCGTCCACGGAATCGCTGACGAAATCGAAGGGGAAGTACCCGCGCTCGATGCAGATCGCGGAGCCGTCTTCCACGATGAACGGGTCATCGATGCACAGGCGCGAACGCAGTTCCATCTGCTCGGCCCGCGTCTTGGAGGAGCAGAGCACGATGGGAACGCGCCGCGTGCGCGCGAGGTCGAGCGCGGGAAGCGCGTCGCGGAAGCCGTAGGTTTCGCGATCGAGCAGGGTCCCGTCCAGATCGGTGAACAGGATCGTCGCTGCTCCACCCCGTTCCATCCCCGGCGCCTTCCCCACGCGCGTCACCCGATCCGCAGCGTGTGGCGCGCGGAGTTGGCGCCGGTCAGGTAGCGTCCGTACTCGGTGTCGGCGATGGCCGCGAGGAAGCGCTCACGATCTATGGTGGAGAGGGCGGGGAAGTAGCGCAGGCGCGGGAACGGCGCCCGGCTGTTGGCGATGAGCCCGCGCCGCGCGGCGTCCACCGCGATCTCGCGCTTGATCGGTTCCGGGCAGAGCGGCGAGTGATACACCGTCTGCATGGCCTGCAGCTGCATGCGATCGATGTGGCTCTCGTCGCCTGCTTCGTGCAGGTGCGGGTTGCGCGACTCGATCTGGAACACCTCCGCCGGCGGAGCGGTCTCGACTCCGGGTTGCGGGACAATACCGCCGTAGCGCTCCAGCAGGTTGACGATGTGGTACGGCTCGATCGAGTAGCCCGCGGAGTAGTCCAGCGACATCGCGAGGTCCATCGTGAGCGCGTGCTCACCCGCGTTGCCTGTCTTGACGATCTCGGTCTCGAAACCGGTGTAGTGGCCGATCAGCCGGTTCAGCAGCCGGTTCGTGTTCACCGTGCTCCGCCCCCACTTGCGGAAGAAGAGCTTGGACTCCACGATCTTGGGCTTGCTGTGCCAGGCGATGCGCACCATGGCGTGGCGGGTGCGGCTGATGGCGAAACCGGCCGCGTACTCGCGCACGTATTCCTCCACCGCGCCGGGGAAGTAGTTGTCGGAGTCGATGAACCCGACGTACTTCTTCCCCGCCAGGCACGCGAGCATCGTTCCGATCAGCATGCCCTCCGCCTTGCCGTCGCGGACGGCGCCGCCGGGAGTGAGTATCTTGCGGTAACCCGTTTCGGCGAACGCGCCGGCCAGCGCGGGGTCCTTTTGATGCGCGATGAGCACCCGCTTGCCGACGAAGTTGCAGAAGTCGTGCACGGCGTCCTTCTCGATGCCGAAGCGATCGACGAAGCTCCGCGCGCTGTTGGAAACGACGATGGTGAGGCACGCGTGGGGGACACCGCAGAGCACGCCCTCGATGAGTTTGAGGCGCTCGCCCTTGACGGGGATGACGATCGCCATATCCCGCTGGATGCGGTGGAGCTCGCGGTACGGCACGGTTCGGATCGTCCGTGACGCCTCCGCGGGCGTGTCGTCGCCCATCCCCGCGTCCAGCTCGAACACCTTCTGCAGGTCGCCCAGGCGGACCGCGCCAATTCTCTCGAAGCCCTTGGGGAGTTCGATGCGCACGGGATCAGTCTCCCCCGGGGACGACGCGGTCGAGTTGGCGGGCGGCGGCCGCCCAGTTCGCGCGCGCGTCACCGCTCAGCAGTCCGACGCTGGCGGCGATGCCGTCCAGGTGGTACTGGACGTGGGGAGGCGGCTCCCACAGGCTCGCGTCACCGTAACGGTAGCCGTAGCGCGACGAACTGCCGAGCTTCTCGGAGACCGACCGCCCCGGATCGTAGCCGGTGCCGTCGAGCCCGCCGCGCGGCGTTCCGCCGCGGACGGCGATCTCGTCGAACGCGTCGTGCACGTCGGCGCCATGCTGCGCCGCCTGTTTGGTG
>DASTOO010000059.1:0-6676 GCA_035762505.1 Candidatus Krumholzibacteriia bacterium | reverse complement strand
GACCGAGTCGAGGCGCGACGCGATCACGGGGCGCCGGAGCGCGATGTACTCGTACATCTTGTTGGTGTGCACCAGCACCGAGTACGGGTTCTTCTTCACCGCCACCACGCACACGTCCGCCAGCAGTATCTCCTCGATCATCTGCTCGAAGGGAACGAAGCCCAGGTGCTTCACGCGGTCTTCCATGCCCACCATCTCCGCGATGCGCTTGACATCGTGGAGATAGTCGCCCGCGCCCATGAACCGGAACTGGATCCCGGGCACGCGCTCGCGCGCGCGCGCGGCCGCGCGCACGATGAGGTCGAAACCGTAGCGCGCCTCGATGGCGCCGTGCGTCAGCACGCGGAACACGCCCGCCGCGCGCTCCTCCGCCTTGATCGCCGCGATCTTTTCGGCAAGATGGGCGTAGTGCTCCGGACGGAAGTGCTGGTCGTCGGGCACGTTCACGATCACCGTGAACTTCCCGGCGTCGGCGCCGCGCGCGACGTAGTTCTGCTTCATCTGCTCGGTCACGGTGAGGGCGCGGTGCGCGAAGCGGATCGACGCCTGCTCCGCCACCTTGACCATCGCGATGAACCACGCGGTGTACCAGCGGTCGCCGAACATGGTGCGGAACAGCTCCGGCACCGGCTCGTGGAGGTGCAACACGACCCGGGCGCCGGTCAGGCGGGGATACAGCGCCGTGAAGACGAGGTAGTCCGGCATGGTGTTCACCTGCACGGCCACGAAGCGGTGGCGCCGGTGCAGGCTTGCGAGCCGCAGGGAAGCAAGCACAAAGAACGCGTTGTACTCCCACAGGTAGCGGAGGATCTTTCCCCGCTTGTGCCCCACCGGCAGGCGATGGATGGTGACGCCCGCGATCACGTCGCGCTTCGCCTCGCCGCGGCCGCGCAGGCAGATCACGTGGACGTCGAAGCCCGCGCCGCGGAGCGCTTCCGCCTCGCGCTTCACGTTGAGCTCGAATGGGTAGAACGAATGACGCACGATCGCCACCGCCGGGCGCACGCCATATCTCCGCCGGCTCATCCGCGCCCCCGCTTCCGCGCCAGCCGCGCATAGATTCCCGTGAGCTCGCGCACGCCGCGCTGGAGGGAATACGATTCCATGCGCGCGCGGCCGCCCTCCGTGCGTCGCGGACCGGCGAGTGCCACCGCGAGCGCCTGCGCGATGCGCGCGGGGTCCGGCGCGACGATGGCGCAGCCCGGGAGCCCGTCCAGCACCACGCGCGCGTCCCCCACGTCTGTGCACAGTACCGGCACGTTGCACGCGAGCGCCTCGCGGATGGTGACGGGCGAAGCCTCGAAGGCCGACGTCATGAGCATCAACTCCGAGGCGTTGATGAACAGCGGGACGCGGTCATGCGGGATGTTGTCCAGGGTGAGGAGCTCGACGTCGTGCGCCGCGGGCGACGACTCGCGCAGCAGATCGACCGCGCGCCTGGCCAGTTCGTAGCGCTTCTCGACCCGCGACGGCGACGACGGAAACAGCACGAAGCGTCGTCCGTCGGGGAGACCGAGGCGGCGCCGCGCTTCCCCGGAATCCATGGGCACGAAGAGGTCCATGTCGACGCCGGCGGGGAGCCACACCGCGTCCGGCCGCCCGAGGGGGCCGCCCAGGTGCTGCGCGACCACGATGATGGCGTCCACGCGGCGCGCCACCAAACGCTTGAGGCGCTTGGAATAGGCGATGCGCCGGATGGGGTGTTCGCGCAGCGCGTCCCCGGTGTTGCCGGAGATCTCGCCCTCGTGGAACGTCCACACCACCGGCACGGCGCGCTGCATGGTGGCGATGAGCCCGCAGAACGAGTGGTGCACGTGCACAACGTCGTAGCTGCGCTTGCGCATGCGGCTGAAGAAACCGAACGGCATCGCGAAGTAGTTCAGCTTGTTCGCGCGGCCGTTCACGAAGTAGAGGTCCGTCTCCACGCCCGCCTTGCGCAGCGCCTGCACCTCGTCGTGCACGAAGGGTCCGTAGAACGGCGCCTCCGGGGTGGGATACATGTTGGTGAAAACGAGGACGCGCACGGTCAGCCCTGTTTGCGCGGGCCGGGGTTGAGCTGGCCCGGATTGGAACGGAGCAGCCAGTTGCTGAGGGTGCCGTAGCGGGCGTAGAACGAGTGCAGCGCCGCGCGCGCGAGCCTGGCCTGGATGGCGTCAACCGGGGCGCCCGCGGGCATCACGGAGAGCCGGTGCGACTTCGCAATCTCGAGGAACATCGCGCGGCCGGCTTCGAGGTGGGCGGTGCCGCCCTCCTCGGGCTTGCGGCGGAGCGCTTCGGCGGCGTCGACGTCCAGCAGCACCGCGACCGGCGGGCGCGGCACCAGCGCCCGCATCACGTTGAGCGCGAAGGGCGGCCGGGCGGCGTCGGTCCCGGTGAACAGGGCGAAGTCGACCAGCGCGTCGTACACGTAGCGGTCGCACAGCACCACGTTTCCCGTCAGCATGTGGTAGCGGACCCGGATGACGTACGTCATCTTGAGATCGACGGCGTACACCAGGCTGAAGACCCACCGCACGAACGGATTGCGGAGCCGCCGCTGGCGCTCGTTGAAGCGTTCCGCTTCGCCGCGCGACGATTCGGCGAGGACGCCGGGACCGGGCGCGTCCGCTTCCGGCCGCGCGCGCGTCTTCAGGACACCCTTGCCCGCACGCATCACGGCTCCCACCCCGCGCGACGACGCTCCCCGCGCCCACACGCAGCGCACGCGAATGTCGCACGTCTCGAAGACCTCGCGCAGCCGTTCCACCTGCAGCGACTTGCCCGACCCGTCGATGCCGCTCACCGAGACCAGCAGCGCGGGCTGGCTGCGCACGTGCAGCTTCCAGCGCACCGCCCACAGCAGCGTGTCGAACACGTCGAGCAGCTTCCGTCCCGTGCCGCGTCGCGTGTCGCGCATCACCTTGCGGTAGTAGACCACCTTGGCGGGCTGGAACGGGATCTGCGCCGCGATGCCGTTCTCGAGATAGCGCACGCCCGGCAGCAGGCGCGCGCGCACCGCGGCGTAGCGCGCGGGCGCGCGGGCGAGCTCGGCGTGCTGCTCCGCGGCGAGGAACCCCTCGCCGAAGAGGCGCTTCCAGGCCTCGTCGAAGATGCACAGGGCGCCCCAGAAGCCTTCCTCCCACCCGCGCCGCCGGGCGTGATTGGCCGGCTCCGCCAGCGCGCAGTCCATGGACCGGAGCGCGTGCGCGGTAAGGAACAGATTTCCGAGCGAGAGCGCCTTGTCCTCGTAGAACCAGTGCGCGAGCGTCACGAGCAGGGCCTCCGAGGGGCCGGGGATCACGATGCCGGGGTCGCCGGTGACGCAGCGCGCGTGCGCCCACACCACCGCGTTGTCCAGGAACGGAACGCCCCAGCCGACGACCTCGTGCAGGTGAAGCGCAAAGCTCGTCCCGTCCCCCGGGAAGCGGCGGAACAGGAACTTCTGGGGCTCCTCCACGTTCAGCAGCTCGACGTAGCCGAGCTGGTGCAGGCACTCGCGCGCGGTGAGCGCCTGCCCCGCCGGCACGAGGACGTCGAGGTTGCTCGACAGGTAGTGAAACGCGGGCGGCGCGCCCGTGGACTTGAACAGCATCGTCTCCACGCGCGCTTCCGAGAAACGAAGCCGCACGCGCTCGAACTCGTCACGCTGGACACGATGACGCTCGGCGTCGCGCCGCACGAATTCGGCGAGCGCGGTGTGATCGATGGCCGGGCCGTAACGCCCCGCGATGGGAAGGAACGAGACCTTCTGCTTCTCGAGGAGCGATGCGACGGCAAACAGAGTCACCGCGTCGTATGCCGACAGATCCTCGCGGTGGTACGGGCTGGCGATGCGCGCGGCGGTGCGGAGGACGCGCTCGCCGTCCGCGCTCCCGATTCCGGCGCTGCCGGGATCCAGCGCGCTCACGGGCGCCCCCCCGCCCCGCCGACGAGGTCGGTCATGAGCTGCTCGGCGACGCGGCGCCATGCGAAGGCGCTCATGTCGCGCACCGCGGGCGCCGGTCCGCCCTGCAGCGCGGCTGCGCCCGCGACCAGCTCGTCCTCGGTGTCGAAGTAGCGCACGTCGTCCCCGGGGGCGATGAAGTCGCGCAGCCCGCCGAAGGGGCGCGTCAGCACCGGGACGCCGCTCGCGAGCGCTTCGAACACCGACAGCGGAATCTCCACGCACCCTTCGCTGTCGACGGTGGGAAACACGTAGGCGTCGGCCAGGCGGTGGAACTCGTGCACCGGGACGAACTCGCGAATGACGCGCACGCCGGCCGACTCGAGCTCGGCGCGCAGGCGCGCATCCTCGGGCGTGCTCGTGCTGCCGATCACGATCACGCGGGCGCCGGGCTGCCGCGCCACGCGCGCCAGCACGCCCAGGTTGCGTTTCGGGCTCAGATGTCCGACGTGAAGGTAGACGAATTCCCGCTCCGCGACACCGTGCTTGCGCCGCAGCGCCGGCTTCTCGCCGTCCGCCACGGGCCGGTACGTCGCGAGATCGACCCCGATCGGGAGGACGCCGCCGGCGAGCCCGAGCTCGTGCAGGTGGAGGAGCGACGCGTACGACGGAACGAAGATCCGGTGCGGGGCCGCACCCTGCAGCATCGGCTTCAACGCCCGCCCGTGGCGGCGCGGGATGAGGGCCACCATTCCCACGCGCGCGGCGCGCGCGTGCAATCGGAGCGCGAACGACCGCAGGATGCTCGCGACCGTGGAGGACGGCGACGGCACGTAGACGACGGCGTCGGGCCGGGCGCGGGCGATTTCCCGGCGCAGGAGGGAGCACACGAACGTCCGCGTGGAAGGGAGGTTCCGGATCGAATCGGCGGCACCCGAGCCGACCCGCCCCGCGGCGAGCCCGCTGCGGTCAATGTTGATGACGCACACCGCGTGATCGGCCGCGAGCGCGCGACCGATCGACACCGTGAACTTCTTGATGCCCTCGTCCCACGGTTCGACCAGGTCTTCGGAAACAATGACGATGCTTCGGGTCATGCGATGGCGGTGATACTACTGGCCCCGGAAGCGCTGCACGAAGTCCCATATGGTGAGCGCGTCGATGTCGCCCGTCACGGAGAGCGCGCTCCGGCATCCGCGCGGCCAGGTTCCGAAACAAAGCAGCGGCCGCGACGACTCGTCGATCACGCGCCGGCACGCCTGGATGGCGCCGTAGTCCTGCTTCTCCAGGAGGCCGAGGTGGACGGCGTAGCCGTCGGAACGGTCGCCCGTCTCCACGATGTAGCCGAGATCGGCGAGAACGGCGATCGCCGCGCGGTTCGACCCGGGAGCCACGCCGACGCAGGGCCGGTAGGCGGAATCCACCTGCAGGGTCCCGGCCTCGAGACGTCTCTCCGCGCCGTTCTGGCGCAGGAACAGCACGGTGCCCGGGCACGCGTCCGTGTTCACGCGGAAGGAATCGCGCTCGCGCACGAACTGGGCGCGGTTGCGCGCCTTCGCCTCCCACCACTGCGCGATCTCGTCCAGTGTCGCGATCCACACCGCGGGCTCCCGGGTGCGGGCGTCCGCGAGCAGACCGCGCAGCGCGTCCGCGAAGAAATCGATCCGCTCCGGATGGAGCTGCAGCGTGAACAACTCGCCGCGCGCGTACGTCCCGGCGAATATCCCCCGCCACATGGTTCCGAGATAGTCGGCGTCGTGGACGTACATGCGATCGAGCGGGATCTCGTCGTCCGGGAGACAGACCGGAATCTCGATGAAACCGTCGCGGCGGAAGGGGAGGGCCCGGAAACCCGCGGCGGGAATCGGCCGGTAGAACGCCTTACCGCGCGCCATGCCCTCCTTCTCCTTCGGCCCGAGGGAGGCCTCGTCGAGCACGTCCCACCACAACGTCAGGTTGGAGCTGTAGCGGAACTGGAACTCGCCGACCACGCGCATGGTGTCTTCGTTCCAGTGCAGGTAGGGCGCGCGAAATCCGGTGAACGGCACCGAGCAGGAGCGGAACAGCTCCACCGCGCGGCTCATGTGCTCGCGCTGGCCCGCGAGGTCGAGCGCGGACAGATCGATGTGCGACCACGCGTGTACCGCGAGCTCCGCGCCGCGGTCCACCAGGCGGTGGGCGAAGGCCGGGTTGCGGCTCATCGGAAGCGCCGTGATCGGGAAGGTGGGACGGATGGAGAACTCGTCCAGAATGTCCATGAAGCGCTCGAAGCGCCCGCCCATCCGCCCCGGGGTCGGGCCGAAGCGGGTCGCGATCTGCGCGCTGCGCTTGATGAGGTTGGTCGCGCCGCGATGGCCGAAAACGAACTTGAGGACGTTCATGCGGACTCCCGCGTTCGCAGCGGCGTCTCACGATGCCGGGGTGCGAGCAGCTCCTCGAAAAGCGCTTCCCGCGCAACGCACATGGTCTCGATGCGAAAGCGCGCTTCGACGATCTCGCGGCCTCGTGCACCGAATTCGCGCCTCATGGCGTCGTTAGCGGCGAGACCCTCGATCGCGTTGCGCAGCGCGGTTTCGTCACCGGCGGGAACGACCATCGCGCTCCGACCGGCCTCGACCATTTCGCCCACACTTCCAACCTCCGTGCTGACGACGCAGAGCCCCGTCGCCATGGCCTCGAGGATCACGTTGGGGAAGGCCTCCGTCCGGGAGGACACTACGACGATGTCTGCTGCGCGCAGCACCACGTTCACGTCGTTGCGAACGCCGCAAAACACGACGCGATGCTTGATCCCCAATTCCTCCACGAGCGACT
>DASTOO010000058.1:0-8038 GCA_035762505.1 Candidatus Krumholzibacteriia bacterium | reverse complement strand
GGCGCATCTTGACCCAGTCCTTCTCCGTCGTCACGACGACCTCGGCGCCCGAGGCGTACGCGCGCTCCGCGATCGCGACCGCGTCCGCCTGGCGGTACGCGTGATGATCCGGAAAGGACCACGCGCCGGCGATTTCGATTCCCGCCGCCACGAGGTCCGCCGCCACCCGCTCCGGGCGCGCCACTCCCACCGCGACGAACACCCGCGCCGGCTTTCGCTCTCCGACCATTTCAATCCGGCGGCGCATCCCCAGCACGGTGACGCGGGGCGAGAGCCAGCGCGCGACGTACTCGCGCGCCGCGGCGACGTCGGCGTCGTGCCGCGCGCCGTTGAACACCACCACGTCCGCGCGGCGCAGCGCGTCCGGCCTCTCGCGCAACGTGCCCGCGGGGAGCAGCCGACCGCTGCCGAGCGGGCGCGCCGCGTCCAGCAGGACCACGTCCACGCTGCGCGCGAGTGTCCACGACTGGAAGGCGTCGTCCACCACGACCAGGTCCGCGCCCAGGCCGACGGCCACCGCGACGGCGCGCTGCTTCGCGGCCGCGAGTGCCACGATCGCGCGCGGCTCGTACTCCGCCACCAGGGCGGCCTCGTCGCCCGCCTCCCGTTCGATCTCCGTGCGCCCGTCGCGCTCCAGCACACGCACACCGGCGGCGGCGTCCGGATAGAATCCGCCCCGCGGCAGAACGAGCGTCACGTGCGGCCCGTGCGACGCCGGCGACCCATACCCGCGGCTGACATACGCCGTGCTCCGGCCCGCCGCGGCGGCAGCGGCGAGGAGGTGCATCGCGAGCGGCGTCTTTCCGCTCCCGCCCGCTTCGAGGTTTCCGATGGCGACGACGCGCGCGTTGTCGGGACCGGGCTCACGGCGGCGCGCTCCGAGTGCCCGCGAAAGCGCGAGACCCGCGCCGTAGAGCCACGCGAGGGGCTCCAGCGCCGGCACCCCGGCGTGCACGCGCGCGACCGCGTCAGACGGAGGCATCGCGATCCGCCTCCGATGTGACGGCGGCGAGTGCCCGCTCCACCTCGAGCCGCTTCGCTTCCATCGTGTCCCGGTCCGCGTCGGCGGGAACGATGACGGCGGGTCCGTAGCGCACCACGACGCGCGTCCACGGGTACGGCAGCTCGAACGCGTCCCAGGACGCGAAGGTCCGGTGCCGGCGCGACGCCGAGGTGATGGGAACGATGGCGCTTCCGCTGATCTTCGCGATCTGCACGACGCCCGGTTTGACGACGTGGCGCGGCCCGCGCGGACCGTCGACGGTGAGACCGAGGTCGTGGCCGGCGCGAAGCTCCTCGACCAGCTCCAGGATCGCGCGCGATCCACCGCGGGTGCTCGAGCCGCGCACGTGGCCGAATCCGAGGCGGCGGACCGTCCGCCCGAGCAGTTCCCCGTCCTCGTGGCGGCTGGCGAGTATGCGGGCCCCGCTCCCGCGGTACAGGTAGGACAGGGGCAACAGCCGCCCGTGCCAGAACGCGAAGATGAGCTGCGGCGACCGGCGGCGCGCGGCGACCAGGTGCTCCTCGTCGAGCGACCGGATCCGCCACGTCGCTCCCAGCGCGCGAATCACGGTCGATCCCGCCGCGGCGGCCACGTTCATGCGCGCACTCACGCGCCCCTCCGCCCGATCAACTCCGCCGCCATCTCCGCCACGCGCACGGCCCCGCGACCGCCGCCGAGCTGCGCCCGCAGCGAACGGAAGCGATCCACCATCGCGCGGCGGGCGGTGGAGTCCGCGAGCAGGGACCGCAGCGCGGCGGCGATCGCGGCCGGCCGGGCAGCGCCTTGCACCAGCTCCGGCGCCACGCGCTCGCCGAGCAGTACGTTCACGAGGCCCACGTGCGGGATCTTCACGAGCCGTCGCGCGAGGGCATAATTGAGCGGGGACGTTCGATAGGCGATGACGAGCGGCGTCTCGAGGAGCGCCGACTGCAGCGTGGCCGTGCCGGAGGCGACCAGGGCCGCTCGCGCGCGGGCGAGAACCGGGACGGCGTCGCTGTCGAGTTCGAGATCGAGCCACGTACGCGCCGTGAGTACGCGGTAGACCTCCCTCCCGACGACGGGGCTGCAGGCGACCTTGAAGCGAAGCCCCGCAACGCGAGTCGCCAGGTTTTCGGCGGCCGCGACGAAGAGCGGCAGCATGTGGCGCACTTCCGCCACGCGACTTCCCGGGAGCAGCGCCACGTGGTCGCGCGTCTCCGGCGGCAGCGGGTCAGGCAGCTCGTGGTCCACCACGAACGGGTGTCCCACGAATTCGACGTCGACCCCCGCCTCGCGGTACAGGGCGGTCTCGAACGGAAGCACCACCGCCATGCGGTCGACGGTCGCGCGGATCTTCTGCATGCGGCCGGCCCCCCACGCCCAGATCTGGGGCGAAATGTAGTACAGCACCGGCACGCCGCGGGCGCGCGCGTAGGCGCACAGGCGCAGGTTCAACCCGGGATAGTCCACCGGGACGAAAAGGTCCGCGCGATCGATCAAGCGCCGCATCGCGCGCTCGAGGCGCGCGAAACGCGGCAGTCCCGCCAGCACACCCGTAAACCCGATGACCGCGTAATCGCGGTGGTGAAAGCGGACGTCCATGCCCGCGTTCGCGCAGCTCCTCCCCGCCATCCCCGCCACCTCCGCACCGGGCAGTACGCGGCGCAGCGCGGACACCACGTGCGCCGCGTGCATGTCGCCCGACAGCTCTCCCGCGGACAGGACGATGGTGGGGGACGGCGCCCGCGCCACGGCTACATCCGCGCGGGGCCGACGCGCTCGAGGATCGCCGAGGCGAGGCGCAGGGCGGCGAGTCCCGCCTCGCCGGTGACCGGCGGCGCCGATCGCTCCGCGACCGCGCGCCGGAAGGCCGCGAGCTCCTTGGCCAGCGGCTCCAGCCCGTCGCCCTGGAAACGCTCGACCGCCACGAAATCGGCGAGCGAGGGTCCCGCCGCCGGAGCGCCGGCCTGCAAGGCCGCCATCCGCTCCGCGAAGGCATCGCTCTTGCGGTAATGGGTGACCGAGCCGCCGAGGAGGTCGATGGAATAGTAGCCGGTGGTCGAGAACACGCGAACCTTGCGCATGGGTGACGCGGTGATCCGGCTCGCGGTCACGTTGGCGACGCATCCGTCCGCGTATTCGAGGCGCGCATTCACGATGTCCGGTTCGCCGGTGAGCAGGGCGGCGCCCTTGGCGCGGATGTCGACGGGCGCTCCGCCCACCAGCAGGCCGAGCAGGTCGAGGTCGTGGATCATCAGGTCCATCACCACCGAGACGTCGGCACCGCGCGGCGTGAACGGGGCCAGGCGGTGCACCTCGATGAACATGGGGCGCCCGACGCGCGGGAGGACCGCCTCCAGCGCGCCGTTGAACCGCTCGATGTGGCCGACCTGCAGGATGCGCCCCGCGTCGCGCGCGGCGCGCACCACCGCTTCCCCCTGGGGAACGGTGGCGGTGATGGGTTTCTCGATGAAGAGATCGCGCCCGGCAGCGATGGTCGCGAGCGCGACGTCGGCGTGGGCGGACGTGCTGGTGACGATGCTGACCGCGTCGACTTCGGCCAGCATCGCGTCGAGCGAGGGGAACGCGGTCGCGCCGAATTCATCCGCCGCCGCCCGCGCGCGTTCCGCGTCGGCGTCGCAACACCCCACGAAGTCCACGCCGTCCAGGGAGCGCAGTACCCGGACGTGGGCGCGCCCGAGGCGACCGGTTCCGGCGACGCCGAGTCGGAGTCCCACGCGCCGCTACTTCGTGATGCCGCGCTCGCTGTGGCGGAGGAACTCGGCCATCTCGGCCGCGTCGGCGCTGTCCCAGTCGTCGCCGTCCAGAATCTCCAGCACTTGCGACACGTTGAGGTCACTGCGATAGAGCAGCTTGTAGATCTGCTTCACGTGCGCGCGGCGCTCCGCGCTGAATCCGCGGCGCTCGAGGCCGATGGAGTTGAGCCCGTAGAGCTGGATCGGATTCCCCGCCAGCTTGACGAAGGGGGGCACGTCGCGCTCGACGCGGCTCCCGCCGCCGATGAAGGCGTACTTGCCGATGCGCACGAACTGGTGGACCGGAGTCAGACCGCCCACGGTGACGAAGTCGTCGATGAAGACGTGGCCGGCGAGGTTCACCGCGTTGGCCAGGATCACCTCGTTGCCGACGACGCAGTTGTGGGCGATGTGCACGTAGGCCATCAGGAGACACCCGGTGCCCACCACGGTGCTCTCGCCCTCGCCGGTGGCAAGATTGAGCGTCACGAACTCGCGGAAGACGTTGTCGTCGCCGATGGTCAGGAACGTCCGCTCGCCCTGGTATTTCAGGTCCTGCGGGGCCGTGCCCACGCTGGCGCCGTGGAAGAAGCGGTTGTTGCGTCCTATCCGCGTCGCGCCCTCGATCAGGACGTTCGATGCGATCTCGCAGTCGTCGCCGATCTCCACGTTTTCGCCGATGACGGTGTACGGTCCGACCTTCACGCCCTCGCCGATGCGCGCCCACGGGTGGATGACTGCCGTCGGATGTATCTCCGTCTTGCGTAGATTGTAGCCCCTCACGGTCGCCCCCTTGCTCTTCCTGTCCGGTTGAAGTGAAATGTCCTAGCGTTCCACGATCACGGACGACAGTTCGGCTTCCGCCGCGAGCTTGTCGTCCACGTACGCGTAACCCTGCATCGTGCACATGCCGCGGCGCAGCGTCTTCATCTCCAGCTCGAATCGCAGCTGGTCCCCCGGCAGAACCGGGCGGCGGAACTTGGCCTTGTCCACGCGGGTGAAGTAAACCAGATACTTGCGCGGATCATCCACCGTGTTGAGAAGCATGACCCCGCCCGTCTGCGCCATCGCCTCAATAATGAGCACCGCCGGCATGATGGGGTGCCCCGGAAAGTGCCCGGAAAAGAAGGGCTCGTTGATCGTCACGTTCTTGATCCCGACGACCCTCTTGCGATCCTCCAGCTCGAGGATGCGGTCGACGAGCAGGAACGGATAGCGGTGCGGCATGATCTGCTGGATCAGGTTTATGTCCCAGACGCCGGTGGCCGTTTCGATGCCGGAGCGCTTGCGGCCCTGGTGGAGTTCCCACAGCTTGCGCACGAATCGGACGTTGGCGGCGTGCCCCGACTTCACCGCGTGAACGTGCCCGCGGATGGGTGCGCCGAGGAGCGAGAGATCGCCGATCAGATCCAGGATCTTGTGTCGCACGCATTCGTCGGGGAAGCGCAGCGATTCCTCGTTCATGACGCCGTCATTGGTGAACACGACGGCGTTCTTGAGGTTGCCGCCCTTGATGAGCCCCATCTTGCGCAGCTGCTCGACGTCGTCGAAGAGGACGAAGGTGCGCGCCGGCGCGATCTCCCGCTCGAAGACGTCGGGGGAGATCGTGAAGCTGGCGTACTGCGTTCCGATCTGCTTGTTGGAATACTGGATGGTGAAGCTCACCCGGAAATCGTCTGATGGCACAGCCTGGATCTCGATGCCGTTCTCCTTGAGCGTGATGGGGCGGTCGATGGTGAAGATGTCGGCGGGCGCGCCCTGGTTGACCAGCCCCGCCCCCTCGAAGGCGCGAACGTATCCCGCGTAGGTCCCGCTGGTCGGCTCCGGCGGCTCGTTGCCGTCGATCTCGATGAGCAGGTTGTCGATGCCCAGGCCGTAGCAAGTCGCCAGGATGTGCTCAACGGTGTGGATCTCGACGCGGCCCGAGGAAATGGACGTGTTGCGGTGGGCGGGAGCGTCGTCGGGGATGCTCGTCACGAGCGCCGGAATCTCGACCGGCGGGGACATGTCGACGCGCAGAAACTTGATCCCCGTTCCGGCGGGCGCGGGCTTGACGCGCATGATCACGTTGCTGCCGGTGTGGAGTCCCTGCCCCTCGAGAACGAACTCCCTAGCGATCGTTCTTTGCTGCCGGATCATGCACGCCTCCCTTCTCCAGTTCACGCAGCCGCTGTTCCAGAATCCGTACACGTTCGAACAGCGCGGGAAGCATGGCGGTGTGTGCGTAAAGGCGCTTCGCCAGCTCGTGATCGCGCGCGGGATAGCCCGACACCACCTTGTCCGCCGCCACGCCCTTGGTGACGCCGGCCTGCGCGCCGATGGTGGCGCGGTCGCCGATCTCGATATGGCCCGCCAGTCCCGCCTGGCCGCCCATCACCACGTTGCGGCCCACCTCGGTGCTGCCGGAGATGCCGACCTGCGCCGCCAGCATCGAATCCTCGCCGATGACGACATTGTGCGCGATCTGCACCAGGTTGTCGATCTTGGTTCCGCGCCGGATGCGCGTTTCGCCCGTCGTGGCCCGATCGACGCACGAGTTCGCGCCGATCTCCACGTCGTCCTCGATCACGACTCGCCCGATCTGCGGCACCTTGTGGTGCGAAGACCCGTTCTTCGCGTATCCGAAACCGTCCGAACCCAGCACCACGCCGGGCTGGAGGATCACGCGGCACCCGATCTCCGCGCCCTCGCGGATGGTCACGTTGGGATAGATGAGGCAGTCGCTCCCGATGACGCAGCCCTCGCCCACGAACGTCCCCGCCAGGATGGTCGTGCGATCGCCGATGCGCGCGCCGGCCGAGATCTGGCAGAAGGGGCCCACCGCCACGTCCGCGCCCAGAACGGCGTCGGGGTGCACGAGGGCCCGCTCGTGGACGCCGCGCGCGTAGCGCACGGCGCGGTCGGCCGCGAACAGGCTCAGCACCTGGAGGTACGCGTAGTAGGGGTTTCC
This sequence comes from Candidatus Krumholzibacteriia bacterium, assembly GCA_035762505.1. GTDB lineage: Bacteria > Krumholzibacteriota > Krumholzibacteriia > WVZY01 > JAKEHA01 > JAKEHA01. The sequence goes on along the minus strand of DASTOO010000058.1, from coordinate 1,350 downwards.
GATCCGGATGAGGGGCTTGACCGGCGACAGGTCGCTCCCGCCGATGACGGCGGACGCCCGCGTCGCGGCGAGAAACTCCGCGTAACGCGGATTGGCCACGAAGGTGATCTCCCCGGGCCCGGCCTCGCGGATGCCGGCCACGCCCCGGATCTCAACGTCGCCGTCGCCGACGACCTCCCCGCCCACGATGTCCGCGAGCTCACAAAGCCTGTAGGAACGAGTGCCCAAACTGAATCCTTCGTCGCACGCGGAAAGATCGCGTCAATTTTGCTGCGTCGTCAGACGCGTCAGCACGAGATCCGTGATGTCGAGCGCCTTGTCCGCGTATACGATGTTGGCATTCGCCACGTCGAACACCATCGTGTAGCCCTGCTCCTGGGCTATGATCTCGATGATGCGATTGATCTTGTCGACGATGGGCTGGGTCAGTTCCTTGTTGCGCCTGGCCGCCAGTCCGTTGTCGCCGAACGTTTCCTCCATGAAACGCTTGTAATCGTCGCTCTTGCGCTGCACTTCGAGACGGCGTTCGGCCTTCTTTTCCTCCGAGAGCATCGCGCTCTGCGCGTTCAACTCCTCGCCCAGGCGCATGAGCTCCTGCTCCATGCGCTGCTTCTGCGCTTCCCACTGCTCGACGTCGCGGCGGTACACGCGCTCCGCTTCCTGGGTTTCCTTGTTCTCGGCGAAAATCTTGATCGAGTCAATGTATCCAATCTTGATGGTCTGGGCAAGCGCCGAAATCGACCCGCCCGCCACCAGGGCCGCCGCCAGAGCCATGCCTGCAACGAATTTTCTTACCATCACTTACACCCTCCTTGGGTATCCGGCGCCTGCCGTCAGAATGAGGAACCGAAGTTGATGTGCGCCTGCCAGCTGCCGCCGCCCGCGCGATCGAATCCATAGCCATAGTCAAAGCCGAAGAGTCCGATCATCGGCAGCTCGATCGAGACCCCGAGGCCGGCGCCCTTGTTCAGGTCGCTGAGCTCCGACGTCCCGAAGCTGTTCCACGTTCCTCCCATGTCGAGGAAGAAATGTCCGTACACCGTGGGCGCCACGATCGGAAACTCGATCTGCGCCACCGTGATCGAGTACGCGCGCCCGCCGGTGAACGCATCGTTTCCCCGGGGCACGATCTCGTAGAAGTCGTAGCCGCGCACACCGAGCCGGCGGTTGCCGCCCAGGCGGAAGCGCTCGTAGTCCGGGACCTGCTCCGGACTGCTGTAGCCGTCCACCACGCCGAACCCCTGGCGCAACTCGAACACGAACTTCCACAACAGCGACTGGTACCACGACACGTCGATGTCGTAACGCTGGATGTTCACGTCGCCGCCCAGGGCCGCCCCGGTCCAGCGC
>DASTOO010000057.1:0-3180 GCA_035762505.1 Candidatus Krumholzibacteriia bacterium | reverse complement strand
GAATGGCGCGCTGCAGCCATTCTCCGGAACTGCGAGGCCCGCGCAGGAGCCGCTCGTCCTTCATGACTACGCAAATGACTGAAGGTGCATATCCCATGCCCCGGCAAATGATGCCTGGCCTGCCCAAGCCGCGCGATTTGTGCACTACGGCCCGGTGACGAACGTCCCTTCCGCGATCGTCCGGTTGCCGCTCGGCGCGATCGCGAGAACCTCGGCCTTGTACTCCGTGTTCGGCACGAGGAACGTCGGCGGAACCCGCAGGCTCGTCGTGGAAGGTGCGAGGCTCACCTCCAACGAGAGGTGGTTGGCGTCGGTCTCCACGATGACCTGATACCGGTCCACGCCTGCGATCGGATCCCATTCGATCACCGCGTCGTCCGGGTCGACGACCTCACCCTGCGATGGCGTGAAGTTCGGCGCGTCCGGAAGGTCGTGCGACAGGAACGCCGATGACACCATACGCTGCCGCTCGATCGTGACACCCCGGAAGCTGTACTCGCCGGCGGGGAACGCGTCCAGAACTTCGGACGGTTCCGGCTCGGCGCCCTCGAAGCGGAGCTCCGTGAGTCCGAGTTCGCGCATGCCTCCGCCGGTGTCGATGTCGAGGATAGCTTTCCCCGAGTCGTCGTGTATCGAGACCCGCTTCCAGTCTTCCGCGTCCAGAAAGACCTGAATACCGGCGTCGTTGGCGGTGGAGTTGTATTCGATGAAAATCTGCGCGGCGCTAAAGGGAATCGCTCCCTGGAGCCCCGCCTCGGCGTCCGGGTCCGCCAGAGAGACCTGGTCCGCCGACGTGGGAGCGGGCTCGGATTGCCGATCGCATCCGCAAGAGATGACTGCCGCACACGCCAGCAAGAGTATCGTGTTCCGATGACGGCGAAGCTTCAGCATGGTTCGGCCTCCTGAAATGATTGGGTTACACCGGCTGCGCACACGCGCGCGAGCCGTGCAAGATAAGGAACCACCGAAGCGGGCGGTTTGTGACGGCACGAGGCGCGGAAAACCGGGGCTCAGTGACCTGGGGTGGAGGGCGTGAGGGAAAGGATGATGCGCCCCTGCGTGTCGCGCTGAGCGGGTGAGACCTGGTAGTCGCCGTCCTTGAGGAACAGGGAGCGGCTCCCGGCCGTGATCTCGATTCGCTGCAGGTCGCGTGGAATCTCGATTTCGTAGTCGGCCGTCGCGCCATTGTTCTCGATCGTCAGCCGACCGGCGTCGGTCGTGAACGTGGCCCGGCCGCCCAGCACGCGCATGACGACCATGGCCTGCCCGGTCCATGAAACCGTGACGACGCCCTCGTCCTGCTCGGCCGTGAAGTGGATCGCGAAATGATTGTCCGCGGGAACGGAGATTCCGGACGTCACCGGTTGGATCGGCGCGGGTTCCCCGGCCGGTGGCGGCTGAGGTCTTCCGGTGATCTGACCCACCGCGCGTTTCAGCAGCTCCGGAATCGGAGAACCGGGCACGGCGTATGCGGCGCCGGCCAGGGCGGCCACGATCACGATTCCGGCCGCGCGTCGTCCCCACACGGCGGAGGCACGGCGCCCGCGGCCCGTGAAGGCCGCGATGTGGACCGCGGGGGCGGGGTGGTCGGCGTGTCGCAGGAGGTCGAAGATCGCCTTCTCTTCGCGCGCCGCCTCGTCGATATTCCACGCGCACTGCCGGCACTCGGCCAGATGCTGCGACAAGCGTTCCTTCGACGGTGCGTCGAGCTCGTCGTGCAGGAAGCGCTGGATGTGCTCCTCATCGAGATGCATTGGCCCGGTCCTCATAGTGATCGCGAAAGGCCCGTTTCGCGCGCGCGAGAAGCGTTCCAACGCTCGCTTCGCGAAGGTCGAGGGCGAGGGCGATGTCCCGGTAGTTGTACCCTTCGGCTCGCAGCAGGAGCAACTGTCGCTCCCGCTCGGGCATCCGGTCCAGCGCCGATCTCACCCGGCACCGCAGCTCGCCGGAATCTCCCGCCGCAGCGGGGGGGATCGGCCGATCGGCGTACAACTGTGCGTCCGCAGCGACCGCCAGGAGATGGCCCCGTCGCTCACGCGTCGCGCGGGCGTTGCGCAGGAGGTTCGTCGCCACAGTGACGAGCCACGCCCCGGGCGCATCAGGAAGCGCCCCCCTTTGATAGAGCTTCATGAACGTTTCCTGCGCGATATCGGCGGCCAGCTCCGGTTCGCCGGAGAGTCGGCCCAGGTACCGGCGCAGTCGATCGAAATGGGCGTTGAACACCTCAACGAACTCGTCTCGGAACAACCGGTGCATCGGCCTCCACTCAACAGGAACCGGCGAAGGGCGGGCGGTGTGACACGCGAGGGCTAGAAACGCCAGTCAATGCCGACCACGAGGGGCGAGAACGGCCTCATTTCAACCGGTGTGCGCTCACCGGTCGCCGGATCGACGGTGACGGCCAGCACGTTGGTGCGGCCCATCAGATTCGACACCGTCCCGAACACCGCCACGAGGCCATCGCGCTCCCCGATTCTGGTGCGCCACTGCTTGCGAACGCCGAGGTCCAGGCGGTAGTACGCCGGCAGGGCGGTGCCGCCCAGGGCCTCCGACCACGCCCCCGGACTCCCGGCAAACTCGCCTCCCTGGTCCAGCAGGTTGACGGCCTCGTACTCCAACGAGCCGAGCGTGGACGTCGCGCGGCGCCCGAGAATGCTCTCGAAACCGAGCCGGACGCTGTACGTCGGCACGGGAAAGCAGACGATCCCGGCCTCGATCGAATGCACCGCGCCATAACCCGGAACGTACTCGCCGCCGGGGTACGCCAGACTGACGCTTTGAAACCCGTAGCTCGCGACGACGCCGTAGCGGCTCCCGCTCGCACCCGCCTCGAGGGCGACCCCGTACGCGCGGCCGGAGCCTTCGACGAAGCCGCTGGTTGCGAACGGGTCCGCGCTCCGCGGCGCCACCAGCGCGAGCCCGGTGAAATCGCGCAGATACGCCTGGCATCCCAGCCGCACGAATGCGCCCGGTCGGAACTCGCCGGCGACGATGCCGATATCGCTGGCGGCCACGGGAACTCCCGCGTCGCCCGCGCCGACGTAGAGATCGGCAGGAAACACGTTGGACACGATGGACTCGGGATTACGCAACGACTGCCCGAACTGATAACGGCGTGCGGCCGTGCCGGAGAGCACCAGGCTTTGCGACAGGTGCCAACGAACCCGTGCACCGGGGCTG
>DASTOO010000056.1:0-6424 GCA_035762505.1 Candidatus Krumholzibacteriia bacterium | reverse complement strand
CCTCGGCGACGCGACGGGCCTGCGCGCGCTGGGCACCCACGCCCTCTGGGGTGGAATCAACGGATTCGCGACGGGAGCGGCCACCGTGTTCCTGCTTCCCGTGTTCGAGCAGGCGTTCAACCGCACCTCGCGTTTCACGCTGCTCGAGCTGACCGACCTCAACAAGCCCATCCTCAAGCGCCTCAACATGGAGGCGGCGGGGACGTACCACCATTCCATGCTGCTCGGCAACCTGGTCGACGCCATTGCGAGCGCGATCGGCGCCGATCCGCTGCGCGCGCGCGTGATGGCCTACTATCACGACATCGGCAAGATCTTCAAGCCGGAGTACTTCGCCGAGAACCAGGAGGCCGGGTTCAACAAGCACGAGAAGATCACGCCGCAGATGAGCGCGCTCATTCTCGTCTCGCACGTCAAGGACGGCGTGGAGCTCGCCCGGCAGGAGAAGCTCCCCGAGGTGATCGTGGACGGCATCCGCGAGCACCACGGCACCACCGTCATGGCCTTCTTCTACCAGAAGGCGCTCGAGACGGATTCGCACGCGAGTGTCAATCGCGACGACTTCCGCTACCCGGGGCCGCGCCCGCGCACGCGCGAGGCGGCCATTCTGATGTGCGCCGACTCGGTGGAGGCGGCGGTGCGGTCGCTGGACGATCCCGCCCCGGCGCAGATTCGCGCCATGGTCTCGCGCCTGGTCGACGCGCGCGCGCAGGAGGGCGAGCTCGACGAGAGCGGCGTCACCCTCCACGAGCTGAATGTGATCAAGGAGAAGCTCGTCGCGATGCTGACCACGATCTACAACAAGCGCATCGCGTACCCGGGGCAGGACAAGGCGCTTGCGCCCGAGGACTGGAAGGCGGCCGGTGAGAGCATCGCTGAATCGGGCTAGCCGCGCCCGCCCGCGCTGGTTCGACGCGGCGTGGTCGCAGCGTGTCGCCGACGCCGCCGCGATGCTGCGCCCGGCGCGCGGCGCGGTCAACATCGTGCTGGTTGACGATCGCGAGATCCGGAGGCTGAACCGCCGCTATCGCGGCAAGGACAAGCCCACCGATGTGCTCTCGTTCTCGTATCTCGACGGCGGCGCTGCGCCCGCCGACGGCACGGTCGGCGACGTGTTCGTGTCCCACGAGACTCTGGCGCGCGACGCGCGGCGCCTGCGCGTGAAAGCGCCCGACCTCGCGCTGCGCATCGTGGTGCACGGAATGCTGCACGTCATCGGCTATGATCACGAGTCGGACGCCGATGCCGCGCGCATGGAGCGGCGCGAGCGTGCGCTTCTGCGGCGCCTGCTTCCCGCGGTCGCGGTGCGCGAGTTGTTCTGATCGGAGCCGGTTCATGGGCAGTGGCATAGCCGTCGTTCTGTACATCCTGTCCGTGGGGCTGCTGGCCGCGTACAGCGCGGCGCTGACTGCGCTCGGCGTTCTGTCGTTGCGCGGGACGGAGACCGCGGAGGACAGCGAGCCGGACTGGCTGATGGCGCGCGCCACCGACGATCCCGTCACGACCGGTGTCGCACTCGGAATGGCGCGCTCCCTTTCGATCCTGCTCGTGGTGATTTCGGCGATTGCGCTCGTGCACGAGGCCGGCGCGATCGGGTCGGGTGTATTCGCGGCCGCCTCCGTGCTGCTCCCCGCGTTCGCCGCCCGCGCGCTCGCGCTCGAGGGGGCCGCGCGGCTCGTGCGGATCGTGCAGCCGATCGCGATCCCCACCGTGTACGCCCTTCGTCCCGCGGCGCTGGTGGTGTGCCGCCTGCTCGCGCGGGCGTCTCCGGCGCTTCCGGGCCTCTTCGCCTTCGACGTCATTCCGCTCGCGGAGAAGATCGATCTGATCGGCGACGGGGACGGGGGACCGGCGGAGGAGGAGGAGCGGCGCATCATGTCGAGCATCGCGGACTTCGGCGAGACGCGGGCGCGCGACGTGATGGTGCCGCGCATCGACATCGTCGCGGTGGACGTCGCCATGGACCGCGAAGAGGCGCTCGCCGCCATCGTGGAGGGCGGGCATTCGCGCATTCCGGTGTACGAACGTTCCATCGACCACGTCATCGGGACGCTCCACACCCAGGACCTGCTGGTAAAGGTGTTGTCCGGCGAGGAATTCTCGATTCGCACCCTCGCGCGCGACGCCTTCTTCGTGCCCGAGAGCAAACGGATCACCGAGCTGCTCGCCGAGTTCAAGGTGCGCCGCCAGCATCTCGCCATCGTGGTCGACGAGTACGGCGGCACGGCCGGCATCGTGACGCTCGAAGACGTGATCGAGGAGCTGGTGGGGGACATCCGCGACGAGTTCGACTCCGAGGAGGACCTCGTGCGGCGCCTCGACCGCGACAGCGCGCTGGTGAGCGCGCGCATCCATATCGAGGAGCTCAACGACATCCTCGGACTCTCGCTGCCCGACGACGTCGCCGACACCCTGGGCGGTCTCCTGTACCACGTGATCGGACGCGTTCCCCACGTGCGGGACCGCTGGGTGCACGGCAAGATCGAGTTCGAGGTGCAGTCGGTGGAGCGCCAGCGCGTGGTCCGGGTCCTCGTGCGGGGACTTTCATCGGACGAGCGACTCGCCGCCGAGGAAGGCTGATCGCGCCCTCCGCTCCCCAGCCCGATCTTTCCTTGCCATTCGCGCGCGCGCTCCCCTACGATGCCGCACGATGGAGCAGCATCGCATCGAAGAAATCGAGCACGCCCGGTCGCTGATCGACGGCGGTCGCATGGAGGAGCTCGACGCGTTCCTGGGCGCGCTGCCTTCCGCCGACATCGCCGAGATCCTGGGCGAGCTGGCGACCGCCCAGCAGATCATCGTCCTCAAGCGCCTCGACAACGAGCTCGCCGCCGAGGTCCTCACCGAGCTGGATTCGAAGTCAGGGCAGGCGCTGCTGCAGCTGCTCACCGATCACGAAGTCGTCGCACTCCTCGGCGAACTCCCCTCGGATGACGCCGCCGACCTCATGTCGACGCTTCCGCCGGAGAAGACGGAGCGGGTGGAGGCCCTCCTTCCCAGCGAGGAGCGCGAGGAGATACAGGAGCTGCTCGAGTTCGGTCCGGAGACGGCCGGCGGGCTCATGCAGGTGGAGCGCGTGTGGGTGCGCGACGACTCGACCATCCAGGACGCGATCGATTTCGTGCGACGGGTCGCCGACGAGGTCGAGAGCCCGCAGCGCGTTTACGTCGTGAGAGAGTCGGACCAGCTGGTGGGCGTGCTCTCGATCATGGATCTCGTGTTGAAGGAACCGACGGTCAAGGTGGGCGACGTCATGGAGACTAACGTCCCCAGCGTGCCGGTCGAGATGGACCAGGAGCAGGTGGCGGCGCTCTTCTCGAAGTACGACGAGTTCACCATGCCGGTAGTCGACGCGGCGGGTCGCCTGGTGGGGCGCATCACCATGGACGATATCATCGACGTCATGGAGGAGGAGGCCACCGAGGACATCACCGCCATCGCCGGCACCAGCGACCAGGAGCTGGGCGAGACGTCGATCCTGCGCGTGTCACGCAGCCGGCTTCCGTGGCTCGTCACCGGTCTCCTCGGGCAGGTCGTGGGTGCCGCGCTCATGAGCCGCTACGAGACCTCCCTCACCACCTTCGTGGTGCTCGCGTTCTTCATCCCGCTCATCGTGGGCACGGCGGGCAACATCGGCATCCAGGCCGCGGTCGTGGTGGTGCGGGAACTCGCGCTCGGGCAGATCGACCTGCTCGGGATGGGGCGCCGGGTCTTCAAGGAGATGCAGGTGGCGTTCCTCAACGGGCTGGTGCTGGGCGGGGTGCTGTTCGGCCTCGTCTACCTGTGGCGCCACGACGCGGGCCTCGGCCTGCTCCTGTGGGGATCGCTGCTGCTCGTGATCTTCGTGGCGGCGTTCATGGGGTCGTCGATCCCGCTGCTGCTGCATCGCTGGCGCATCGACCCCGCGATCGCCGCCGGGCCGTTCGTGACGGTTTCCAACGACATCATCGGAATGGCGATTTACCTGACACTCGCGACGGCTTACCTTAGGAGCCACTGACGCGGCCCTGCCGCCAACCCCGGGTCCCGGCCATGCTGATCAAGGATAGTGGCGTCGTTCTGTCGGCTGCGCGCAGCGGCGAGACGAGCCTGTCGTTCGTCTTTCTCGGGCGCGAGAGCGGGAAGATCCGCCTGCTGGCCAAGGGTGCGATCGGGCCGAAGCATCCCACGCGGGGCGCCATCGAGCCCGGCAACGAGATCGAGGTGCTCTTCTACCACCGGGAGGGTTACGCGACGCGCTATCTCAAGGAGGCGTCGCTGATCGCCGCGCCGTGCGCGGGGCGCGAATCGCTCCCGCATCTCGCGGCCAACCTCGCCGCGATCGAACTCCTCGACCTGGTCTGCGTTCCGGGCGCCAGCCTCGACGGCGCCATCGTCGACACCGCCACAGCGTTCCTGTCGGCGCCGCGATCCGACGACCCGTTGCTCCTGTTCCTCGCCTTCGAGATCAAGCTGCTCGACGCGCTCGGCGTGTCGCCGGACACGGTGGGTTGCATGCGTTGCGGCGCGAGCCCCGAGGACGGCACGTACAGCCCGCGCGACGGGGTGAGCTTCTGCGCGGAGCACGCCGCGGAGTACCCGGACGCGGTGCGGCTGATGCCCGAAGTGGTTGCGGCGGCGGCGCGCTGTGCACTGGAACCGTACGTGGCACTGGCCGCGCGCGAAGTTTCGCGCACGGCCAGAAAGGAGTTGGGGCGGCTGGTGCACTGGACCTATACTTACCACGTCCAGGGGTACCACCTGCCTCGATCGTTGAACCTCATATGACGGAGAACCGGCGCGCCAGGCGCGCTTCGTCCGCAATCCCGAAAGGACCACCGTTGACCACGCGCACCGCATCGCGCGCAACGCCGCGACGAGCGTCCGCACCGACCAAGCAGGAGATCATCACGCGCCTGCACGAGTTCTGGGCGCGGCAGGGGTGTGTGCTCGTGCAGCCGTACAACTCCGAGGTCGGGGCGGGAACGCTCAACCCGGCGACGTTCCTGCGCGTGCTCGGGCCGGAGCCGTGGCGCGCCGCGTACGTCGAGCCTTCCAAGCGGCCGCGCGACGGGCGTTACGGCGAGAATCCCAACCGCGTGCAGCAGTTCCTGCAGTATCAGGTGGTGCTCAAGCCGCCGCCGGACGACGTGCTCACCCTGTACATCGAGAGCCTGCGCTACATCGGCATCGATCCGTCCCGGCACGACATCCGGCTCGTCGAGGACGACTGGGAAGCCCCCACCCTGGGCGCGTCGGGGCTGGGCTGGGAGGTCTGGCTGGACGGGATGGAGATCACCCAGTTCACGTACTTCCAGCAGGCGGGCTCGCTGGAGCTGGAGCCGATCACCGCGGAGATCACGTACGGGCTGCTCCGTTTGTGCCTCTATCTCCAGAAGGTGGACTCCGTGCTGAACGTGGCATGGGCGCCGGGCGTCTCCTGGGGCGAGATGAACCTGCAGGCCGAGCAGGAATTCTCCGCGTTCCATTTTGAGCACGCGAACACGGACATGTACTTCCGCATCTTCCAGGAGTACGAACGTGAAGCGGCCGCGATGCTGGCCGCCGGGCTCGTGCTGCCCGCCTACGACTACGCGGTGAAGCTCTCGCACGTGTTCAACCTGCTGGATTCGCGCGGCGCCATCAGCGTCACCGAGCGCACCGGCTACATCGGGCGCATCCGCGCGCTCGCGCGCCGCGCGGCGGTGGCGTACATCGAGAAACGCGAGGCCCTGGGATTCCCGCTGCTCAAGCCCGCCGGCGGACGCGTCGCGAAGCGGAGGGGCGCGTGAGCGACTTCGTCCTGGAGATCGGCGCCGAGAACATACCGGCGTCCTATCTGCCGCCCGCGGCGGAACAGCTGCGGGAGGACGCGCGCGCCGTCCTGGCGCGCAACCGTCTTGTTCACGGACAGATTGACACAGCCGCCACGCCGCGCCGGCTGGTGCTGACCGTGCGGGGGCTCTCGGGCCGCCAGGAGGCGGGCGAGGAGGTTCTCACCGGTCCGCCGGTGGCGCGCGCGTTCCTGCCCGACGGGAATCCGACCCCCGCGGCGGAGGGTTTCGCGCGCGCGCAGGGAGTTCCGGTCGACCGCCTCGAGCGGATCCGGACGCAGAAGGGCGAGTACCTCGGCGTGCGCAAGCGTCTCGCGCGGCGCGGCGCGTCCGCCGTTCTCTCCGCCGAGCTGCCCGCCCTCATCGCGGGGCTGAAGTTTCCCAAGGCGATGAAGTGGGAGGCGACCGGGGCGCGCTTCGCCCGCCCCGTGCGCTGGATCGTGGCGCTGCACGGGCGGGACGTCGTCGCCGTGTCGTTCGCGGGCGTGCGCGCGGGGCGCGTCACGTGGGGTCGGCCGTGGATGCGCGACGAGCACCGGTCGATTCCGGACGCGGGCGCGTACGCGGCCCGCGTGAAGTCGCTGGGCGTGATACTCGACCCCGCGACGCGG
>DASTOO010000055.1:0-3679 GCA_035762505.1 Candidatus Krumholzibacteriia bacterium | reverse complement strand
GTGGGGGCGGACGTCTCTCGCCCCGAGTAATCGCTCGGCCAGCAGCCGGTTGTGTTGCGCGCAGAGAAGCCGGAGATTGCCGATCTCGCCGCCGCCGCCCTGCGCGACGGGAAGGATATGATCGATCTGCAGCCCCCACGTCGCGTCGCAGCGCCGTCCGTCCGGTCCGACGAACGTGCACTGGCCGCGATCGCGGGCGAAGACGTCGTCGCGCACGCGAAGAGGAATCTGACGCGGCCCGCGCGGTGCGTCGGTGGAGGACCCGGCATCATCGTCCGCGCCGAACGGTGCGGTTTGCTCCGTCTCAGTCCGTACCAGCTCACGGCGCGAGCGTTGCTCGCGCCGCAGTACCGGATCGCTGCGCTTGAGCATGTCGTCGAGCACGAGCTCGAACACGTGTTCGAGCGTCGCGTTCGCCGGGAGCCGGTGCCACGCGAGCGAACGGAAGCGATCCAGCTTGGCCATGAACTCCGGACTCACGCCGAAGCGGAGAATGATGCGGCGCTCGAGATCGCCTGCGGGCGGGCTCGGTGATGATGCGTCCCCGGGAGGCGATGGCGGGTTTGCATTCGGGGCATCGATGCTGATCTCGGGCACCGGCGTCGTGTCCGGCGCATTCGCGCGCGGTGCCGGGAGCGCGGCAGGTTGCCGCCATGGCATGGACTCCAGCAAGGGGCTGCGCGGCGGCGCCACCATGACATCGCGGACGCGGTCCAGAATCACGTCACTCGGCGGGCGGTATTCGGCAGCAATTGCGATCACTTCGTCCAAGGACTTGCGCCGGATGCGGGTGAGGATCTCATCCTTGTTGTCCGGCGTGAGAAAACGCGCCACGCGTGAGACCGTGCACACGTTGACGTCGTTGGCCTGCAGCAGCGCCATGACCTCCGGAAAGCGCGCCGCCGCGCGCGCCGTCTGGATGCGGCGCCCGGCCGCGGAGCCCGAGTAGCCCAGTCCCAGCGTACAGAACGTGAACATGGAACTGTACCCCAGCGCGAAGTGCAGTTTGCGGTGCTCGATCTCGATCAGGCACGCCAGCGCACGCAGAGTGAACGCTCGTTCGCAGCGGGTCAGTCGTGTGATGCGGTTGAGAAGCTCAACGTCGGAAAGCGGTCGCAGGGACATCGGACATCCTCCTCACTCGAAAGCGGGCTCAAGGGAGGAGGCTTCGACGCCACATTATAGAAAATTTCGCGATGGGAGGAAAGGGGCTCTTTGCATTCACTCCCACTGGTGGGAGTGGCACAAGCGATTTCGCTTGTACTCTTCTGACGGATCGTTCGCGGCATGGATCCACGAGAAGCTCCCAGCCCGGCAAACGTGCGAGCCGTGTGCGCTTTCCTTCCGACTGTCAATCACTTAGAATGCATCGCGTGACACCCCGCAAACCCGCCACCAAACCGCGGCCTCGCCGCCGCCGTGCCGGCTCCGCGAGCGCACTTCCGGCCGTGATGACGCCGGAGGCGCTCGCCTCGCGCGAGCATCTCGTCGCGGAGACGAAGGCCTACTTCGCGCTGCTCACGCGCCCCGTCATCGAGGGACGCACCCCGCACACCCGCGGTCTCGACTTCGTCGCCGGCTACACCCGCATGGTGGACACCGTCGTCGGACTCCTGTTTCAGCACGCGGCGGAGGAGAACGGCCTCACCGTGGACGAAACCGACGTCGCGGTCGTCGCACTCGGCGGCTACGGCCGCGCGGAACTCGCCCCGTACTCTGACGTCGACATCCTGATAACGTGCGGGCGCAAGACGCCGACGGTAGAGGCGGTGGCGTCGTCGTTCATCCGCCTCATGTGGGACTGCGGCTACGAGCTGGGTCACGCGGTGGAGTCGGTGGTGGAGGCGGACACCGCACTCACACGCGACATGGACACCAAGACCGCCCTCATCGAGAGCCGCTGGGTGTGCGGTTCGCGCAGGGTGGCGCGGGCGCTGGAGAAGAAGATCGGCCGTGTGCGCCGCAACGAGCGCGAGGAGTTCCTGCGCCGCAAGATCGCGGACGTCATCGATCGTCACGAGAAGTTCGACAACAGCTTCCAGCTCATCGAGCCGAACGTCAAGTTCAGCCCGGGCGGGCTGCGCGACTACCAGACGCTGGTATGGCTCGGCTCCGTAGGCCGCTCGGTGCACGGGCTCAAGGCGCTTCGCCAGAAGGGACTCCTGCTCCGCGGCGAACGCCGCGAGCTGGAGCTGGCGTATGATTTCCTGACGCGCACGCGCGTGGAACTGCACCTCACCACGAAGTCCCGGCAGGACTCACTCACCGTGGCCGCGCAGCAGGAGATCGTGGCGGCGCTCGGCTACCGCGCGCGCGGCGATCACCTCGCCGTGGAGTTCTTCATGCGCGAGTACTACCGGCACTCGCGCGCGATCTACCGCATTACGGCGGACTGCCTGGAGGCGCTGGACCACGGGCGCGATGTCGGCGTGCTGCTGGGGCAGTCGCGGTTGAAGAAGGACGGGTCGCGGCTCAACATGGCGCTGCGGGTCCCGTCCCTGCGCAAGAATCCGCTCCTTGTCTTCGAGAAGCAGAAGGCGGGCGGCCAGAAGCTCGAGCGCGCCCTGCGCCGCCGCCTCGAGCAGGTGCTCGACGAGGAGCTGGGCGGCGCCGAGGTGGTCAAACGCATGCGCCGCGCCTTTCCACCGCTTCTGGACGACGACCGCAACGTGGCGCTGGTGGTGCGCTCGCTCCACGAGACACGCTTCCTCATGAAGATCATCCCCGAGTACGACCAGCTCACCTGCCTCAAGCGCTACGATCTGTACCACCACTATACGGTGGACGAACACAGCTTCAAGGTGCTGGAGAACCTGGTTGGTCTCGGCCGCGCGGACAGCGCGGCGGGGGACTACCTGGTGCGCCTGTACTCGGAGCTGCCGCAGAAGCGCATCCTGTTCCTGGCGGCACTCCTGCACGACATCGGCAAGATCGAAGGACGCGACCACGCCGCGCGCGGCGCCGTGCTCTCGCGCTCGATCCTGGAGAGGATGGGGCTGCCGGACGAGGAGATCGAGCTGGTGTGCTTCCTGGTCGCGCAGCATCTCATCATGTCGCATTTCAGTCAGCGGCGGGATCCCACCGACATCGGAACCATCACCGCGTTCTGCGACCGCGTCGGCAATCGCACACGGCTCAAGTACCTGTGCCTGCTCACCTACGCGGACTACCGCGCCACCTCGCCTCTGGTGTGGAACGAGTGGAAGCGCACCCTCCTCTGGGAACTCTACGCGCGCGCATACGACTTCATGGCGCGGCGCGAGAAGGCGCCGGAGGAGGTGTACTGGCAGCACAAGGAGAACTTGCTCGCAACGTTCGACGAGGGCGAAGCGCGCAAGCGCGCGCTGGCGCACCTGGATCTCCTGCCCGGCGGGTATCTCCTCACCATGACGGCGGAGATGGTGAACGACCACATGCGCATGATCGAGCGTCTCGAGGGCGAGCCGTTCCTCGTGAGCCACCACCTGACCGGCACGGCGGAGGAAATCACGTTCTGCACCAACGATAAGCCCTACCGGCTGTCCGAGCTGTGCGGCGTCCTCGCCATCAACGACTTCAACATCCTGAACGCGTTCGCGTTCACGCGGAAGGACGGCAAAGTGATCGATGTGTTCGTGGTGGAGCCGATCGACCACGAGGGCGTGCTGCCGCAGGAAGAGATGCTGCGGCGCTTCGAGCA
>DASTOO010000054.1:0-7071 GCA_035762505.1 Candidatus Krumholzibacteriia bacterium | reverse complement strand
CAAGCTCATCGGAGAAGTAATGAGACTCTGCGATCTGCTGAGCGCGGGACAGGTAGCGACGCGCGCTTCTTGTCTTTAGCCCCGGCTGAAGCAGCGCCCGATAGATAATTGCGCGACAGCGCTCCTGGTCGGTGAGAAGATGAGAATGTCTCTGTACTCGCGCGGCAACCACCAACCCCAACTTGTAGCGACTGACGTTGTAAAGACACAGCGTCTGTTCAACATTGATTCGAACGACCAGCGCGCGACTTACCCTCGTCGCCTTTTTCAACGTCCCTTCGATGAACCTCAGTCCCTCCTTCGGCCCCAACGCATCCATTAGCCCGCGTGCGTACTTCGGCAAGAGTCCTCGGGGCACTTCGCCGTAACGCTCGGCGAACCCCTTCATCTCGTGATAGGCGCGGGTCGTGAGGTTTTGGGCCCATAGCACGTTCACGAGTTCCCGTAGGTATGCCCGCGCAAGTCCGAACCGAAGCCCCTCTGGCGCCATGGCGTCACGACAGATCTGCTCAACTTCGCCGTACGCTCGCCGCTTCCACAGGTCCTTGAACAACCGCCGCCGGGTGAGGTACGCCCCGCGATCGTCGCCGCTACCTTCCTGGTGCAACGCCAGCGTACGCAGATCGTCCGGCGCCGGAGCCTCCGCGGCGGAGACCCGCACGGCCAGACGCACAGCGTACCGGCGATGGAACTCCGACAACTCCGTCGCTTCCACGTCGCGAAGCACCGCGCGCTCCACCGCGCGGCTTGTCGTTCGCACCGCCGGGACCCCATCCTCGTCCACCGCCTCGAGGAGATGTCTGAGGCGCAGATCATGCAGCGCTGCCGCGGTTGCGCCGTCATCGAGTCCCGTGGTGTCGGGGATCCACCCCACCGGGACCGGCCCTGGATGACACGCGAGACAGATCATGATCTGCTTGTGAACCGGCGACAGCGGCAGCACGAGGTGCCTCCCGCTCGACGCCGGCTCGTGCGCGACAGTGCGCGCCCGCTCCGGCACAACGCGCCAGCGCTGCGCTTCGAACAATAGCCCGTCCCGGGCGATCAACCGGCGAAGCAGCAGCATGATCTCGCCGGATTCGCGGGTTTCCTTGAGCAGGTCCGCGATCAGCTTCGCATCCGCGGTTCGGAGCATCTCGCCGCGGAATCGATCGACAACCTCGGCTATTTCCCGGTCAGACAGTGTCGGCAGGATTACGCGCACGGCCTCGTCGCTCTCGGACACGGGTCGCTCACGATCCGCCACCGTGGCCCACACGAACCCCAGGTTCCTGCGGACCAGCGCGCCGGCGAGCGTCCGGCCGGTCTCGAAGTACTCGTAGAGTCGCGCCTCCTCCGGCGTGAGTTCACCACAGGCCACGATCCACACCGGCGCTTGTGCGGCCGCCCGCTCGACGCGCGCCCAGGCATGCTCGAAGTCCTTTTCGGTCGGAAGCAATGCAGCGTCTTCGGGACGATTCAGCAGCCAAGCCGCGTCCGATACGTCGCCGAGCTGCCACGATGCAACGCCGTGGATCCCCCACTCGGCGCGGGCCACATCCAGAAAGTGACCGCACCCCGACGCGGGCTGACCGGACACGGACACACGCAACGAAGCCGGCTCGCCCGAAGCCGGCAGCGTCGCCTCCAGGAACTCGCGAAGCTCCGCAACCTTCCCGATCATCCCCAGCGACTCGATACGCGCCGCCCCGTAGGCGCGATCCAACGCACCGATCCCGCCCGTCAGCCGCGTCACCACGGCGCGCCGCAGCTCCTCGAACGCCTCGAGCCGCGCACGCTTGTCCTTCGCGAGCAGCGCGCGCACGTGCGGATATAGTTCCGCCCACTCCAGCTCCTCGTCCTCGATCACCGGCGTCCGATCCATATGCGCGCGCAGAACCTCGGACACGCTCCCCTGGAACGGCGTGCGCCCGCATAGGAGTTCGTAGAGCACGATGCCGAGGCTGTAGTAGTCCACCGCGCGGGTAAGGGGCGCCTCGCCGCGCGCGACTTCCGGCGCCATGTAATAGGGCGTTCCCACCGTCTCCACGCGTTCGCCGACGCCGCGCCGGTACGTCAGCCCAAAGTCGATGAGCTTCACGAGCGGAATCCTGTCGCCGAAAGCCGTCGTCCGCATGACGAGGATGTTGGCCGGCTTGATGTCCAGGTGCAGGAGCTGGTGGTTGTGAATGAAGGTGAGAATTTCGCACAGCTGGTACAGGATCACCCACAGATCACGGGGCCGCGCGCGGAAGTACGCGTCCAGCGGCTCGCCGTCCACATACTCCATGACGAGAAACCGTCCGCCGTCCTCGGTCCGTCCATAGTCACAGACTTCGGGCAAATGCGGGTGATGGAGGGTCCGCAGGATCCGGTACTCGTCCTCGAAGCGCGCGAGAATAGCCGGCACGCCCGCGTTCTCGGGCTTGAGCACCTTGGCCGCACGAATGACACCGCTCCGGTGATCGCGCACACGAAACACGTCGGCGGCCGTGCCGACGCCCACTGGCTGGATGACGTGGTATCGATCGCCGAGAATACCGTATGTTGTCGCGGAAGCGAGTTTCCGGGGAGTCATTGCGGGGAGACTAGCACTGCCGGCGCGCACCTGACAACCGGCCGCTACCGGGGCTGCGATGGGCGAGGCGATGGCTGGATTCCGTGCGCGACGCGGAGTAGCCTCTTTACTCCGCCAGCCTGCGCAGCACCGTCCGCAGGATGCCGCCGTTGCGGTAGTAGTGCGCCTCGACCGGCGTGTCGATGCGGACCCGCGTCTCGAAAGCCTTCTCCGCGCCGCTCGCCGGCTTCGCCGTCACCGTCACCACCGCGCCCGGCTTGATGTCGTCCGACAGCCCCGCGACGTCGAACGTCTCGTCCCCCTTCAGCCCCAGCGACTCCGCATTCTCGCCGTCCATGAACTGGAGCGGCAGAATTCCCATGCCCACGAGGTTGCTGCGATGGATGCGCTCGTACGACTCCGCGATCACGACGCGGATGCCGAGCAGCGCGGGCCCCTTGGCCGCCCAGTCGCGCGACGAGCCGGAGCCGTACTCCTTGCCCGCGATCACCATGAGCGGCACGCCCGCCGCCTGGTATTGCAGCGACGCGTCATAGATGGTCATCTCCTCGCCGGTGAGGAAGTTCTTCGTCCAGGTTCCCTCGGACCCGGGGACGAGCTTGTTGCGCAGGCGGATGTTGGCGAAGGTCCCGCGCACCATCACCTCGTGGTTCCCGCGCCGCGAGCCGTACGAGTTGAAGTCTTTGGGCTGCACGCCGCGCTCCACGAGGTACCGGGCGGCGGGCGACTTTTGCGCGATCGACCCGGCGGGCGAGATGTGATCGGTGGTCACCGAGTCACCGAGCGCGGCGAGCACCCGCAGGCCACGGACGGGCGCGATGGGCGCGGGCTCCATCTCCACGCCTTCGAAGAAGGACGGCTCACGAACGTACGTGCTGCCCACTTCCCATCCGTAGAGATCCGACTCGCCCCCTTCGATCGCGTTCCAGTCCTCGTTCCCCTTGAAGACGTCCTGGTAACGGTCCTGGAATGACTTCGCCTTGACGACGTTGGCGACGACGTCGCGCACTTCCGCGTTGCTCGGCCAGATGTCCTTGAGGTAGACCGGCGCGCCCTTCGAATCCTTGCCGAGAGGATCACTGTCGAGGTTGATGTCCATGGTTCCGGCCAGCGCGTACGCCACGACGAGCGGCGGGCTCGCGAGGAAGTTCGCCCGCGTCAGGGGATGCACGCGACCCTCGAAGTTCCGGTTGCCGCTCAACACCGCCGCCGCGACCAGCGAGCCCTCCTCGATGGCCGACGCGATCACGTCGGGCAGGGGCCCGCTGTTCCCGATGCACGTTGTGCAGCCGTAGCCGACGACCTCGAAGCCGAGCTCGTCGAGATAGTGCTGCAGGCCGCTCTCTTCCAGGTACTCGCTCACTACGGGCGAACCGGGCGCGAGCGAGGTCTTCACGAATGGCTTCACGTGCAGGCCGCGTTCCACTGCTTTCCTGGCGACGAGCCCCGCGCCCACCATCACGTACGGATTCGACGTGTTGGTGCACGACGTAATGGCGGCGATCACGGTGGAGCCGTGCGACATCTCGGCACCGCCGTCCACGTCGACCTTGACCTTCCGTGAGCGTTCTGCGGCCGTGACGCCGAAGCCGCCCTCCTTGACGCTCTTCGCGAGCGCCTCGTCGAACGACTGGCGGAGGTTGCGGATGGCGACACGGTCCTGCGGGCGCTTGGGCCCCGCCACGGACGGTTCCACCGACGAGAGATCCAACTCCACGATCTCGGAGTACACCGGCTCGGGCGCGTCAGGCGTGAAATACATGCCGAGCGCCTTGTGATACTCGCCGATGAAGTCGACGTGCTTCGCCTCGCGTCCCGTGAGCCGGTAGTAACGCAACGTCTCGTCGTCGACGGGGAAGAACCCGATGGTGGCGCCGTACTCGGGGGCCATGTTGGCGATGGTCGCGCGATCGGGGAGCGTCATCGACGCGAGCCCCTTGCCGAAGAACTCGACGAACTTCCCCACCACGCCCTTCTTGCGGAGGACCTGCGTCACGGTGAGGACGAGGTCGGTCGCGGTGATGCCTTCGCGCAGCGCCCCGGTGAAGCGGAAGCCGACCACGTGCGGCATCACCATGTTGATGGGCTCGCCCAGCATGACGGCCTCGGCCTCGATGCCGCCGACACCCCAGCCCACGATGCCGAGCCCGTTGATCATCGTCGTGTGGCTGTCGGTCCCGACGAGGCTGTCGGGATACGCGGTGCGGTCTTCAACGAAGACGCCGCGCGCGAGGTACTCGAGGTTCACCTGGTGCACGATACCCGTCGCGGGCGGAACCACCCTGAAATTCTGGAACGCCTTCTGGCCCCATTTGAGGAACTCGTACCGCTCATGGTTGCGCTCGAACTCCAGGGTCGAGTTGATGCGAAGCGCGTCGGGCGACGCCCACGCGTCCACCTGCACGGAGTGATCCACCACGAGATCGCACGGAACGAGCGGGTTGATCCTCTTGTAGTCCTTCCCCATGCGATGCATCGCGGAGCGCATCGCCGCGAGGTCCACGACCGCGGGAACGCCGGTGAAGTCCTGCAGGATCACGCGAGCGGGCTTGAACGCGATTTCGATGTCACCCGCGGTCTGCGGGCTCCAGTGGAGCAGGCGGTCGACGTCGTCGTCGGTGACCTTGAAGTCGTCGTTGTTGCGGATGGCGCTCTCGAGGAGCACGCGGACGGAGTACGGGAGGCGCGCGAGGTCCACGCCGTTCTCTTTCGCGAGCCTGGGGAGACTGTAGATGGTGACATCGCCGTTGGAGTGGCGAATGGACTGCCGGAATTTGCTGGGAACGAAGCGCACGGGTCCTCCTTGAAACAGTGGCGGCGGCTTGAAATCTATCACGGAAGGGCCGCGTTGGGAAGGCCGGCGCCGCCGTTGCCGGCGCCCGCGCCAGCGGGCGCCGCAGCCGGAATCAACGCTTGACCACCGGACGAAGCACGGACCACACTTCATGGGAGGGAGGACACGAATGAAGCTGCCCGCGCGCGCCGTCGCATGGCTCGCTGCCATCGTTGGCCTTCTGCTCATCGGGTGCGGCGACGACGAGTCCAATCCAGCCGGGCCGGTCAAGATCGAGCACTACGACAGAATCCACGGCTGGGATTGTGTCACGACGGAGAGCTGCCAGGACGTCTTCGACATCGATTTCGCGACCGGGTCGACCGTGACGTTTCGCGCCACGGAAACCACCGGCAATTCGGTGGTGCAGATCGCGCTCTACGCGCCGGGCGTCGCGCTCGGCGGGACGAATCTTTTCACGGAGACGGCCAACGAGCTTCGCTGCAACTATCTCGACGGCTGCGAGGCCAACGTGGACGGCCAGAGGGTCCTGGGCTTCGTGATGGTCGCCGGTGGGGTGTATCGCTTCGCGGTCACGCGCGACTGGGGACACAGCTGCGGTGAATCGGGTTCATACCGGCTCATCATCGATTCCGACGCTCCCTTCTCCCTTCCGCGTCAGACGGTGGACGACATCGCGACACTGGCGCCGGACTGGGAGTGCCCGTAATGGAGACGCCCGACCGTTTCAGCGCGCGCTGAAGCAGTCGTCGAAGCCGATCAACAGAAGCCCCGACGCGCCCGCCGCGACGGCGAAGCGATCGCCGACCGCGGTCACGCGCCACGAAGTCTCCGGGTAGTAACCCACCGGGCGCGCGGCCCCCTCCCCCGCCAGTTCGAAGATCTCGCAACCGTCGTTTCCTTCCGCGACGGCCATGAAGGCCCCCGCGAAGGCCACGTCCACCGCGTTTCCTAGACACGCAACGGTCCCCACCAGCTGCGGAAAGATGATGCTGGAGAAGTCATACACCTCGAGCCCGGCCCCGCCGTTGATGAGGCCGGATTCCACCACCCAGCCCCGCGTCACCGGCACGAAGGGGCCATCGGTGCGCCGGAAGGCGATGTGTTCCGCCGACGCTCCCATGGCAACGATGGACGCCAGCTGCAGGGAGGATCGATTCAGAATGAAGAGTGAACCCTGCCGGTCGGCCAGATAGATGTGCGGATCCTCGAGGGTGAGCGACGGGAAGAAGCCCGAGTTGGCCGTGAACGTGCGCGGCACGCCGGTGCCGTCCCGGCGGCGCTCGACGAGCAACCCGTCGCTCGCGAGCAGGTAGACGAACGCACCGGCCACGGCGACGCGATCGAACGGCCCGCCGGCGGGAATCGACGGGAGCGTCGCGGGCGACGCCGGATCGCGCAGGTCGACGACGGGAACGCCGCCGTCGGTGACGAGGTACGCGATCGAATCGATCACGGCGACATCCCGCGGTACGCCGCCGATCGCGATCTCGCCGATGACCGCGCGCGCCGCGGTATCGAACACGCGCAGCCCGAACGACGCGTCCGCCACCACGAGCAGATCCCCCATCGCCGTCAACGCCTGGACATCACCGCCGGCGAGGTACGCGTCGACGGCGGGCGAGGCGGGAATCGCAAGCGACATCGCGCGAACGCCCGCGAGATCGTCGGCGATCGCGAGCCGGTCGCCGCTGACGGCGACGTCGCGCACGATGTTCGC
>DASTOO010000053.1:0-2562 GCA_035762505.1 Candidatus Krumholzibacteriia bacterium | reverse complement strand
GAGCCCCTCCTCCCGCGCCCACGTATCCAGGCGTTCGAAGTTCGGGACGATCAGGAGCGAGATGAACGGCCGCCGGTCGCCGAGCAGCACCGCCTCGGACACGTACTTGCTGTGCTTGATGCGGGCCTCGAGCGGCTGCGGCGCCACCTTCTTCCCGCCGGCGGTGGCGATGAGGTCCTTCTTGCGATCCGTGATGAAGAGGAAGCCGTCCTCGTCGAGGTGGCCGATGTCCCCCGTGTGGAACCAGCCCCCCGCGAGCGCCTCGTCGGTCTGCTCGGGCTGGCGGAAGTAGCCCTGCATGACGTTGTCGCCGCGCGCGAGGATCTCGCCGTCGTCCGCGATGCGGATCTCGACTCCGGGCAGCGCTCGGCCCACGCTGCCGAAGCGCCGGTGCGCGAACGTGTTGACGGAGAGGACCGGGGAGGTCTCCGTGAGCCCGTAGCCCTCGAGAATGGGGATGCCCGCGCCCCAGAAGAACTCCGCGATCTCACGCGCGAGCGGAGCGCTGCCGGATATGAAGAAGCGGAGTCTTCCGCCCACGCGCGCGTGGAGCTTCTTGAAGACGAGCGCGTGCGCGACGCGCATGCGCAGGCCGCGAGCGCCGCCGGCGGACGAACTCACGGCCGCCGCCCGCCCCGCCCGGACGGCCCACCAGAACAGCCGCTTGCGCAGCGGCGAGCCCTTCGCCACCGTGTCGAGGATGCGGGCGTACATCTTCTCGTACACCCGCGGCACGCTGCACACCACCGTGGGGCGCACCTCACGCAGGTTGTCGGGGACGCGCTCGATGGACTCTGCGTAGGCGATGGTCACCCCCGCGCTCATCATGACGAAGAAGCCCGGACTGCGTTCGAAGACGTGGCTCAACGGGAGGAACGACAGGCTGATGTCGGTGGGGCCGAGGTCGAAGACCTCGAGGCACTGGCGCATGTTGGCCATGAAGTTGCCGTGCGACAGGATCGTGCCTTTGGGTTCGCCGGTCGTCCCCGACGTATAGATGATGCTCGCCCAGTCGCGCGCTTTCACCTCCGCGATCATCGCGCGGTAGTCCGCGTCGGTCATGGCGGGTCCGGCGCCGGCGATGGTCGCGTCGAGCGCGGCGACGCCGTCCGTCGCCGCGTCGGCGTCGAACGATACGATCCGCTCGAGATGGGGAAGCCGCGCCTGGATGTCCCGCACCTTCTGCGCCTGCTCGGGGCTGGAGACGAACACGAGGCGCGCCTCGGCGTCGCGCAGAATGTACTCGATCTGCGACGCGATCAGCGTGGGATAGATGGGGACGGTGACCGCGCCCAGGGAGAGAACGGCGAGATCGGCGACGGCCCACTCGATGCGATTCTCGGACAGAATCGCCACGCGGTCCCCGCGCGCCACCTTCGCCGCGCGCAGCGCGGAGCACAGCGCGCGCACGCGGTCGTACACCTCGCGATGCGGGATGTCGACCCAGGCCCCGTCCTTCTTGTGGCGGAACGCGTCCGGCTTGTCGAAGGTTGCGACCGTTGCGACGAACTGCGCGGGAATGGTTTCCTGGAACGTGTGCTTCATGACTCGGCCCGGTCCGGACGCAAGCGCCATGCCCAGTTTTCCGGCCGGCGCGCGGGGTTGTCAATCGTATTCGGCCGGACCACCCCCCCCACGGGCCGCCGGCGAGGGGCCGCGGCGCGCGGCGACGGCTCCGGCGGGGATTCCGTTTGAAAAAACCGGGCCGCACGGGTAGAGTATCCGCGACATTCCCGTCCGCCGCCCGGCGGAGGCCCATCCCTGAAAGCAGTCAACCGGAGGTTTCCATGGCTCTCGACGCCGCTGCATTCATCAACCGACTGGACGAGACGATCGCCCGGCACGCGATGCTGGACCACCCCTTCTACCGGACGTGGAACGAGGGCGGGCTGTCCAGGGAAACACTCCAGGAGTACGTGAAGCAGTACTACGCGCACGTGCGCTTCTTTCCGCGCTACGTGAGCGCCGCGCACGCGGCCTGCGACGACATCCGGGTCCGCCAGCTCCTGCTCGAGAACCTGATCGATGAGGACCAGGGCGAGAGCAACCACCCCGAGCTGTGGCTCCGCTTCGCCGACGGGATGGGCGTCGACCGCGACGCGGTCCGCAACGCCGCGCTGCTCGCCAAGACCCGCGAGTCGGTGGCGCGCATGGTCGACCTTACGCGCAGCGAAGACTTCCGCGACGGACTCGCCGCGCTCTACGCCTACGAATCCCAGGTGCCGCTCGTGGCGAGGACCAAGCGCGAGGGCCTCAAGGCCTTCTACGGCGTCGCCGCGCCGCGTGCCGTGGAGTTCTTCACCGTGCACGAAGAGGCCGACGTCGAGCACAGCCGCGTCGAGCGCGAGCTGCTCGCGGAGCATTGTCGCAGCGACGAGGAGCAGGCACGCGCCCTGAGCGCGGCGGAGAAGGCCGCGCAGGCGTTGTGGCACTTCCTCGACGGCGTCCACGAGGCGTACGGCCGCGGCGCCGCGATGCCCCGATGACCGGCGCGGGAACGCATACCTGAACCACGGCGGAATCCACAGTGGCGAGACACATCGGCATCGTTGCATGCAGCGC
>DASTOO010000052.1:0-3093 GCA_035762505.1 Candidatus Krumholzibacteriia bacterium | reverse complement strand
CCTGGTCGAGCCCGATCTTCCGCTGCGAGCAGAACCACGCAAACCCGTTCAGCGCCTTGTAGTCGTCCTGCGCCGGTTCCGTGATCTTCCAGTACAGCGCCACCGCCGCGTCGCTGTTCCCGAGCTTGTACTCGGTGGCGGCCAGGCGGCGCATGCCGTCGCCGTAGTAGTCCGACTCCGGGAAATCCGTCACGAGGCGCGTGTAGTACGTCTTCGCCGCCGCGAAGTCACCGGCGCCGTAGTTGGCCTCGCCCATGGAGTGATAGATCTCGTCGCGGCGCTTGCGCTCGTTCGCGGGATCGAGCGTCAGCGCCTTCTCGAAGAGCGGCATCGCCTGTTCGGCGCGGCCGGCTTCGGCGTGGATGACCGCCGTGTTGACGACCAGGTCGAAGTCGTCCGGGTTCTTCTGCAGTTGCTCCTCGAGCGCCGCCAGCTGGCTCTTGCCCGCCGCGTACGCGCCGATCACCTCGACGAACTGCTGCGGCGGCAGATAGCCGATGTAGCGTCCGATTTCCTTGCCGTCCGGCCCGAGAACGAGCAGCGTCGGGTACGCGCGCACGCGGAATTCCTTAGCGACCGCGATCCACGGATCCTTCTCAGCGTCGAACTTGGCGGGGATCATCGCATTCAGGAGCTTCTCCGCGGCCGCGTCGGGGTAGACGTTCTCGTCCAGCATCTTGCACGGCCCGCACCACGTGGCGTAGAAGTCGATGAAGACGTACTTGTTCTCCTGCTTCGCGCGCTCGAGCATCTTCGCGTAAGGCTCTTCGCTCCAGCGCACGGTGGCATCCGCGCCGGTCGCGAACAGCGCGACCGCGGCGAATCCGATGGCAATGTGTCCGAGTTTCATGGGTGGCCTCCTGGGAACACACAGTATACACCGGCCGGGGCCGCCGGAGTGGTCAGTCTTGGGGGCCGTAGGGCTGGATCTCGCCGCGCCCGTGGTGGTACTTGGGCGCGTCGATCTCGGCGATGCGCCGGCGGTACTCCTCGTTCGTGATATCGGTGGCCCAGTAGCCGGAGAGTTTCGCCACCTGGATTCCCCCGTAGAACAGGCCGAACACCATCGCGGCGAAGACCGCGGGGCGCACCGCCCGCCGCCACGGAGACAGCGTCTCCACCTGGAGGGCGATCGGGACCGGGCAGGCGGCGACACACGAGAGGCAGGCCGTGCACTCGTCGGAGCGGACGCGCTTCGCCCGGTCGACGCCGATGCCGGCCGGGCAGGCCCGCGCGCACAGGCCGCAGTCGATGCAGCTCGACGCCGTCCGCGTGATCTTGAGCGGCGACGCCAGCGAGAGGAAACCGAGGAGCGCGCCGTAGGGGCAGAGGTAGCGGCACCAGACGTACGGCACGACGACCGACAGCACGACCAGGACCGCCAGCACCTTGAGCGCCAGGACCGAGATGTTGGCGAAGAAGAGCATCATCTTCACGTCGGCGACGCGGTTGTACGGGGAGTTCAGGAACGCGGCGATCTCGGGCGCCTTCATGGTGACGAAGATCGCCCACACGAAGAAGGCGAGCAGGAGATACTTGAGGCTCCGCAGCGGCCAGTCGAACCCGCGCGGCAGGCGGAGCTTCCGGCGAAACAGCCGCCGCCCCACCGACGCCAGCGACTCCGACACGAACCCCACCGGGCAGATCCAGGAACAGAACGCCTTCTTGAGGAGCACGCCGGTGCCGATCGCGAGGACGAGGATCACCAGTCCCGCCGGGTGAACGCGCGACAATTCGCCGCTCTCGACCCAGTGCCGCAGCGTGATCAGCGAGGAGATGGGGAGGAAGCCCTCCACGCCCGCCGGGCGCGCGGCGGACAGGTCGCCGGCCTGGAGCCCCGACACCCACTGCACGAACCGGAACCCGATCCATGCCACGACCGCGAGCGACGCGACCTGCACCGCGAGGCGCAGGCGCTCGATGCGCCGCTGTCGCGCGCGCAGGGCCGGGCCCTTCAGGACCAGCGGTTTGAGCCGGGCGAGTTTCGCGGCGCTGGTCTCGGTTGGCGGAATTTCGGACATAACAATCCGATATAAAATGCCAGCGTCCCGCGGGATCGGCAAGCGGATTCTTTGAGCCGCCCGCACGCAGGAATCGCATCCGTGGTTGACGCCGGGCGCGAAAGCGGGCTATAATACGCCACGAAAGGCACGCCATCCTTCCATGAATTCAGGCGTGACCCACCGGAGACTCTCAGGAGGTTTCCTCTCTCCACTGATACCGATCGTTCGTCATCCCCCTGACGACACGCCGACGGCGGCGTGATCCAGACAACGGTAAACCCATTGCAGGACGGACGCTTTCGCCCGAAGAAGCGCTTCGGCCAGAACTTTCTCCAGGACCGCGGCATCGCCGCGCGGATCGTCGAGGCCGCCCGAATTGGCCCCGGCGATGCAGTCGTGGAGCTTGGCCCCGGGCATGGCGTCCTGACGAAATTGATCGCCGCAACCGGCGCGCGGCTCGTGGCTCTGGAACTGGATCGCGGCCTCGTCGCCGAGTTGAACGCGGAGTTCGACACACGGCTCGGCGCAGATACCGGCCGGGACCGCGTCGACGTCGTTTCGGCCGATTTTACGAAGGTCTCGCTCGGCGGACTGCTGGGCGAAAGGGGAATCGAGCGGTGCGTGTTGATCGGAAACATTCCATATCACCTCACGCGGAACGTGTTGTTCGACTTCCTGGTGGAGGAGAGCGAGCGCGTTGCGCGCGCGGTGATCATGATGCAGCGCGAGGTGGGCGAACGGATCGTATCGCCACCCGGGAGCCGGGTCTACGGGATCACGAGCGTGGTATTGCAGAGTTTGTACGACATCCGGGTTGTCACGAAGGTTGCACCCGGCTCGTTTCATCCCCGGCCCCGGGTGGCGTCCATCGTGCTGAGCTTCCATCCGCTGCAAACGCCCTTTCTCGCGCGCGAGGAGCTGGCTCCCTTCGTGGCGCTGGTCAAGAACCTGTTCCAGCAGCGGCGCAAAACCATCCACAACACGCTGCGCGCGTTCTACCCGGTGCCGGAGGGCGGCCTCGCCGCCGTCGCGGCGCAGGCCGGGGTGGATCTTCAGAGCCGGCCCGAAACGCTCTCGCGCGAGGAGTTCC